>NZ_JAOQJE010000013.1:0-78723 GCF_025567315.1 Agathobaculum ammoniilyticum | reverse complement strand
CGTCCCACAGCCGTTTCTTCAGCCGTCCTACCTTGTTATCCTCAAAAAATATGTTCGGATACGCTGTCGTTAAGTACTTCTCTTGCATGAAATATTGCTCCTTTCATTGGTTTGGCCCACAAACAAAAAACGTTTTTATTCTTAATGAAAATATATCATGAAGAGAAAAAGGGTGTCAATTGGTTATAAATCACAATAACAAGAAGAGGATATATCATATATTTAACAAAAATGATGGATTTAACAAAATTAATATTGCATTTCTGGGGGGGGGGGGGGGGGGTATAATGGCGACAACAAATAAAAACGTTTTTATCAAAACAGCCTGCATTTATGGTAAAGCATGTAATGATCTTTTTACTTAAGTATAACCGTATTGAATTTTACTCAACTGGAGGCGTGGAACACCATGAAAGCAATTATCTTCAAAAAACCGGGGGAATATGCTTATGAGGATCGTCCAGTACCACAGGTGGAAAAGCCGGATGACGTTCAGATTAAAGTGCTGGGCGTAGGTATTTGCGGTACGGATCTGCATGTTTTGATGGATCCGCCAATGCATCCGGCAAAGCCTGGTATTATTTTTGGCCATGAATACTGTGGTGAGGTTGCCGCGGTAGGGGAGGCAGTGGATTGGTTGAAGCCCGGGGACAGAGTTATTGTTGATCCGCACCCGCCATGCGGATGCTGTAAAAATTGCCGGAGCGACCGTCCGGGCCAGTGTACTACGCTATACAGCCAGCAGGATACGCCGTGGCCGGAGCATGGAGTTACGAGGGGGCTTTTTGCGGACGGTGCATTGACAAGCTATACCTGTGTTCCAGCACATTCCGTTTACAAGATCAGCAAAGATACCCCTTGGCAGCTTGCCGCCTTGGCTGAACCGCTTTCTTGTGTTGGTTATGCTATTGAAAAACTGGATATTCAAGCAGGGGATACGGCTTGTGTTCTGGGGGCAGGCCCTATGGGACTCCTTTTTGCGGCAATGGCAAAAGCAAATGGTGCGACAAAGGTTATCGTGTCGGAGCCGTATGAATACCGCAGAGAAAAAGCGTTAAAGTGCGGTGCCACCCGTGTGGTTGATCCTGCTAAGGAAGATTTGAAGGCAGTCTGCTTAGAGGAAACGGATGGACTGGGGGTGGACCATTGTATTGAAGCGGTAGGGCAACTGTTGCCCACAGCGATTGACATGATTCGCCCTGGAGGAAAAATCGTGATGTTCGGACATGACGAAACGGCTATGCCGCCGGTACGGCTGGCAGAGATTGTTCGCAAAGAGGCAGCGATTTTTGGTGGGTTCCTTGGAAAATATTATTTTGAAAAAACAGCTCGTATTATAGAAAGTGGAATACTGCCGTTGGAGGAGATTGTAACACATACCTTCCCGCTCAGCGAGTATGAAAAAGGGCTTGAGCTGCTGCGGGCAGGTAAGGCTTTGAAAGTAGTAATGTATCCGGAGGAATACTGAGGGGTATTTTATGAAAAATGTTGTTGCAATCCTGGGCGCTGGCCGTATCGCGAGAGTTCACGCTGAAGCATTGGTTCGGTTTCAACGGGATGTCCGAATTAAATACATTATTGATCCATACCTGACCGAAGAAGCTCGACAGTGGGCTGGTCGAATTGGCATAGAAAATACGGGTGTGGACGCAAACTGTGTTTTCGAGGACGCGGAAATAGATGCTGTATTTATTTGCTCACCGACACCAACGCACTGCACCTATATCATGAGGGCTTGCGAAACCGGTAAAAATATATATTGTGAAAAACCGCTGGATTCTGACATCGAAAAAATTTACCAGGCCATTGGAGCAATACAAAAATCCGGCATAAAATTTCTGATGGGCTTTATGCGCCGTTTCGATGTAAACCAACAAAAACTGAAAAATACAGTGTCCAGTGGAAAAATTGGGGTTCCTCAAATCATTAAACTCTGTTCAAGAGATCCCGCGCTGCCTCCTTATGAATATATTGCCTCGAGTGGAGGAATTTATTTTGATTCCATGATTCACGACTTTGATCTTGCCAGATTTTTTTCAGGTTCTGAAGTCTCTGAGGTATATGCCTGCGGTAACGCATTGATTGATCCTGTATTGACAGAGTATGGTGATATCGATACGGCTCTGGCTGTTTTGAAATTCGATAGTGGAGCGGTTGGACTGATTGATCTGAGCCGTCAGTCGAATTGCGGATATGACCAACGTACCGAGGTCCATGGCTCAAAAGGTTTTGCACAGGTAGGGAATGTGCCGGAGACAACAGTAAGCATACATAATGAAGACGGCGTTCATGAAGATAAGCCGGTATATTTCTTTCTGGAGCGCTATGCAGATGCTTTCGTGCATGCGCAAGCGACATTTTTTGATGTGGTGAATAATGGTGCGGAACCGCCGGTTACGGCCTATGACGGGCTGCAAGCAGTGCGGATAGCAAAAGCGGCGACACTTTCCTGGAGAGAAAACCGCGCTGTCAAACTTGATGAGATCCCCTGATCCGGAAAGCAGGGGATCAATAACAAAAGCAGTTCTACCATGAATGTAGGGACGAGAAGAGGAGGAAAATCATGAAAAAAAGAATCGCTTTGTTTGTGGTATTTGCAATGCTGATGAGCCTGTTTGCTGGATGTTCGTCAGATGGAGCATCCGGAAACGATGCTTCCACTGATTTGCCGCAGGACGAGGCAGCAGAAGATAAAATCGTTATCGGCTACACAGTAAACGATTTGAATGATACCTGGGTTTCGTCTGTTATCGATTATGTTGAGCAATGGGCGGATGAACACCCGGATGTGGAAGTCATCATTGGCGATGGTAAATCTGATGTGTCCACACAAATGGCTGTCGTAGAAGGCTGGATTGAAATGGGAATTGACAGCGTTTGCCTTAAGCCTGTCGATTATGAAGCCTCGCTTTCTATTCTTGATTCCGTCAAAGCAGCGGGGATCAATTATGTAGCCATGCAGCAGGATGCGGAAGATGCGGATTGTTTTGTCGGTGCAAATGGTGTAGAGACTGGCGAAGCGCAGATGCAGGCGGTTATCGATGCCATTGGCGGCTCCGGTAAGATCGCATATCTGGCGGGTACGGAGGGTACGCTGGTTGCCTCTGAAAGAGAAGAAGGTTCAATGTCTGCCTTGGAAGCATCGCCTGAATGTGAACTGGTTGCACGCGAGGATGGAGATTGGTTGCGTGAAGACGCCATTTCGATCGTAGAAACCTGGATTACCTCTGGCATTGAATTTGATGCGATCTGCGCGGCCTGCGATGAAATGGCAATCGGCGCGATTTTGGCGCTGCAGGATGCAGGGATAGACGATGTTGTTGTCGCGGGTATTGATGGCCTTCAGATGGGCTGCGAATATGTAAAGAATGGCGATATGACGCTTACTTTTTATGCAGACGCGAAAGGCTTGGCCTATGAATCGCTGGATGCTGCGCTGGCACTGGCCAAAGGCGGGCAGCCGGAAGATGTCGTCCTGAAAGATCTGCTGGTTAATAGAGATAATGTGGATGAATATTTGGCATTGTGGAGTTAAACACACCTAAAAATACATAGGTCGGAACGCTGCTGCGCTTCCTGTATTAAGAATGGAAAAGCAGCACTGTCTCTTTCTGCGCAAATGGTTGTCCGCAAAAGCGGGCAACCATTTGTAAACTATCATGCGGCAAGGAGGAGTACTTTTGGGACAAGAGTATATTTTGGAGGCAAGCGGTATTTGTAAAGCGTTTCCCGGGGTGATCGCTCTGTCAGATGTGGATTTGCGCGTAAGAAAGGGAACCGTCCATGCTCTGATGGGGGAGAATGGCGCTGGCAAGTCCACAATGATGAAAATCTTGTTGGGAATTTATTCGCGGGACAGTGGGAAAATCATTTTTAACGGGAAAGAAGTACACTATAAAGGGCCAAGAGAAGCTCTGGATGACGGCCTGGCCATGATTCATCAGGAGCTAAGCACGGTGCAGGAACTCAAAGTATATGAAAACATTTTTTTAGGCAAGGAAATATGTTTGAAAGGGCTCTGGATCAAAAACGATAAAGCGATGCATGAAGCGGCTCTTCAACTTTTTAATCGACTGGAGATTGATATAGATCCAGATGCAAAAATGAAAACCTTGAGTGTTGCCAAGCAGCAGCTTTGTGAGATTGCCAAAGCAATTTCATATAATGCAAAACTGATTATCATGGACGAGCCGACCTCCGCCATCACAGAAACAGAAGTCGCGCATCTATTCAAAATTATTCGCAAGCTCAGGGATGAGCAAGTCAGTATCATTTACATCACACATAAGATGGACGAGGTATTTGAAATCTCCGATGATATATCGGTGTTTCGTGACGGTCAATACATTGGAACAAAGCTGGCAAGCGATATTACTTATGATGAGTTGATTCAAATGATGGTTGGCCGTACAATTACCAATATTTTTCCCAAGGAAGAAGCGGAAATCGGAGAAGTTTATTTGAAGGTAGAAGGGCTAAGCCGTAATAACGAATTTCATGATGTCAGCTTTGAAGTTCGCAGGGGAGAAATATTTGGCTTGGCCGGCCTGATGGGCGCAGGGCGTACTGAGGTCGTTGAAACACTGTTTGGCGTTCGAAAAAAGTCTGCGGGTAAAATTTATGTGGATGGAAAAGAAGCGCGGATTAAATCGCCCAGTGATGCAATTCGATATGGGTTTTGCCTCCTTACGGAAGATAGAAAACAAAGCGGCTGTTTTTTATCGTTAAGCGTGCGTTTGAATACAGTGGCTGCCTCATTATCCAAACATGCAAAAGGGCCCTTTATCATGCGGAAAATGACCGTGCATTCTGCGGAAGAGATGAAAAAGCTCCTTTCGATAAAGACCCCCGGAATTAACACACCGATTTCAAATCTGTCAGGGGGAAATCAACAAAAGGTATTGGTCGGACGATGGCTGCTAACCAGCCCCGATATCCTTATTTTCGATGAGCCCACACGCGGTATCGATGTGGGAAGTAAATCCGAGATTCACAGGCTGCTGACAAACCTTGCCAAGCAAGGGAAATGCGTTATCATCGTTTCCTCAGAAATGCCGGAGGTCATGGGGATGAGCGATCGAATACTGGTAATGAGCGAGGGGAAAGCCGTCGGCATCATTGAGCGTAAGGATTTCTCTCAAGAAAAGATCATGCGCTACGCAACCGGTACAGCAGATTAAATGGGGAGGAATTCTTGATGAAAAAGTCGCTTGCAATGAAAGACAGACTGCAGGTCGTTATTAAAGAGTACAGCGCTATTTTAATTTTGTTGGCGCTGGTGTTGGCTATGAGTATCCTGAAAGGGGATTCGTTTTTAAAAAGCACGAATCTGGTTAATATCATTCGTCAACAGGCTGTGATCGGTATTATTGCCTTGGGCATTATGTTCCCCATTGTCAGTGGCGGTACTGACCTTTCCGGAGGTTCGGTGGTAGCGCTGTGCGGCGTTTTTGCAGCTTTGGCGGTTCGAGCGGAGCTTCCCATCCCGTTGGTGTTTTTGATTGCAATAGTTATTGGAGCCTTGACAGGAGTGATTAACGGATTTTTTATAGCGTATGGCAACGTTCCTGCTTTTATCGCAACGCTGGGAATGATGTCAGCAGCAAGAGGAGCGGCCTTGCTGATTACCGATAGCAAAAACATCAATGGGTTTTATGACGCATTTGAAAGCATCGGGACAGATTCTTTCTTGGGATTACCTATTGCAGCGTGGATATTTGTTTTGATGGCGATTATCATTTACATTATTTTGGAGCGCACAAAATACGGAACTTCGATATATGCAATTGGAGGAAACGCAACTGCTGCAAAGGTCTCGGGTATTAATGTTCGTCTATGTAATTTCATGGGGTATGTGATTGCCGGTATTTGCACGGGGGTAGCCGCTGTTGTGCTGACAGCCAGAATGCGCTCGGGGAATCCTTCTGTTGGCAACGCCTATGAAATGGATGCGATTACTTGCGTAATTTTAGGTGGCGCCAGTTTTTCCGGCGGTAGTGGAAAAGTTGTCAATACGGTATTTGGCGCTTTGATTTTGGGTATTTTGGTAAATGGCATGACCATGCTGCAGATCGACTCCAATTTGCAGAGTGTGGTCAAGGGTGCTGTTATTGTTATAGCGGTATTTCTCGATTCCCGCAAACGGACGGATTGAATTGGGGAATTATGTAAAGATGAAGATTGAATTTCAAAAAAAAATCAGATATAATAAAACAGCTATATTCAACCCTGAATTTGCAAGTAGCAGAACGGGGTAAGCTAATTTATTAGAAAGAAGCCCGAAATATGATACTTACGGAAAAGTCTGTTGGTATAAAGGATGTAGCGCGGCACGCCGGCGTGTCAATTTCTACTGTATCTAATGTGCTGAATGGGACCAGACCGGTTAGTCTCGCTCTGACAAAACGGGTTATGAAGGCGGTTAAAGAACTGAATTATGAAACTAATTTAGTTGGTCGCCAGCTGAAGACAGGAAAATCCCAGCAAATTGCCGTCGTTATTCCCTCTATCACCAGCATCTTTTTTCCGAATCTTTTAAAAAGTATTCAGGTCGCTGCGGATAAAGAGGATTACACGGTCAGTATCTTTAATACAAAAGGCGATATTAACCAGGAAAGACGAGTTATTAATCTGTTGCGCTCGCGTAATTATGATGGCGTTATGTTGTCGTCTTGCGCGGATGTGGATCAAATTGAAACCGCGGAATATTTGGATTTTCTTCACGCAATCAATTTTTCATCACAGCCGATGCATATTATCTGCCTTGAAGCAGCGATCAGTCCCAAATTAGACGCAGTGGTTGTTAACGATTTGGAAGGGACCATGAAAGCAACTAATTACCTCATTGAGAGCGGACGCAGGAACATCGCGCATATCGCAGCGCCAAACCAATACATGATGGGTAAAAACCGGCGCAGAGGCTTTATATCTTCCTTGTTGCTCAAGGGGCTGAGCGTGGATGACCATCTGATTGTTGAGGGACGTTATACCTGCGAAAGCGGCTATGAGGCCATGAAGCAGCTCTTAAATACAGGACGAACAATCGATGCGGTTGTTGCAGGCAACGACCAAATGGCGATTGGCGCGATTAACTATTTGAAGCAGCAACAGATCCGGATTCCGGAAGATATTGCAGTGGTGGGATTTAACGATAACACACCGGCTTCGCTGATTTCGCCGTCGTTGACCACCATTCATATACCGAAAGAAGAAATGGGAGCGCAGGCGTTCGAGCTTTTTATGCGTCGGGTCAATAATGACCAGTCCGCCAGAATGATGATTTGCTTGGAGGGAGAGTTGATAATACGCAATTCAACTGACCCCAGCGTAAAAGCGGAATGGGATATGAACTGGTAACTATAACCGTACGATGGACTTGAAATCATTTCATAACACGGATTGCAGGCTGCTTTTCGACGCCTGCAATCCGTGTTTTTGATGCTGATATGGATGGAGCGAATAGAAGAAATGATTCGTAAATGGGTTTGTAAAAAATTTTGTAGATCTGTAATATAGAGAATCGTTTTTTTCTTGACAGTTTGGATAATTGTTATATAATATGAAGCATACTTCATGTGAAGCTTGCTTCATATTCGGCGGTGGTATAGTGAAAAACCGAGTAAAAGAATTGCGTACGGCTGCTGGTATAACACAGCAGCAATTGGCGGAGCGGGTCCATGTGTCTGCCAGAACGATTATCTCGTTGGAAAAGGGGCAGTACAACCCCTCGTTGCTGCTGGCCTACCGTTTAGCGGAGCAGTTCGGCACATCGATCGAGGAACTCTATTGTCTGAAAGAAAACAGGGAAGAGGAGGATAAGCGGTATGAAAATCTATAACAAAAAAACGTTCTGGTATGGAATTGGTTTTATAGTGCTTGGCACGCTCCAGCTGATGATCAGCATATGGAAAGGATTTGACCTGAAAGGAACGGTTATGATGATTTTATGCCTGCTGATCGGCGGCAGCGGACTGCTCCGCAGCTTTTCCCGGGAGATGTCGCGCGAGGACAAGATCGCGGAACTGGACGAGCGAAATCGTTTGGTCGAGTGGCGCGCTAAAAGCCGTGCGCTGGGTATCGCGGAACTGGTGTGCTTTGTTTGTATGCTGCTTAGTATTTTTGGGATGCAGGCAATGGAGGCGTTCTTTGGAGGCATGCTGGTAGCCTTTGGCCTCATTTTTACAACAATGCTGATTATCGAATGCATTACCTTGCTGTACTATAACAAAAAGCTCTGATTTTGCCTGCTTTTGCACGGGCGATGCCGGCTGGATTGCCCAGTTAGCGCTTTTATGCTATAATAGACACCGAAGGGATGTAATGCCTGTATGCAGGAGGAATGCAATGGAACTGACCGATTTTCTCGAAATGGATATGCTGGGTGAACACGACGCGGAGAAACTGATGGAATCCGCCATGCAGTTGCAGCAGATCATGCTGCTGTATGAGGCGGGAATCCGAGAGATCAAGACAAAGCTGGATATTTTGAGCGACGAATCGAATATCTCCGGCAAGCCAAGTCCGATTGATTCGATCAAAAGCCGTATCAAATCGCCGCGCAGCATTATCAAAAAGCTCAAGCGGCGCGGCTTCCCGATTTCTTTACAGTCCATGATGGATAACCTGAACGACATCGGCGGCATCCGCGTGATCTGCCCCTTTATCCAAGATATCTATACGGTGGCGGATATGCTGATGCGGCAAAGCGACCTGACACTGATCGAAAAGAAGGACTATATTGCCAACCCCAAGCCGAATGGTTACCGCAGCCTGCACCTGATCCTGGAGGTGCCGATTTTCCTGTCGGAAACAACCAAGCCGGTGCGGATCGAGCTGCAGCTGCGGACGATTGCCATGGATTTCTGGGCGAGTCTGGAGCATCAGCTTCGGTATAAATCCGATGTGCAGGTGCCGCCGCACATATCGGACGACCTGAAAGAGTGCGCGGATGTTATCGCGGCGACCGATGAGGAGATGCAGCGCATTGCTAAGGAGCTGCATGTCCTGCGGTAAAACACAAAGCTGAGAAAGGACCGAGACAATGCAATACCTATCTGTGGCCACGCTGGTACTGGTCATCATCCTGCTGGCGCTGGTCATCATCCTGCTGACGCGGAAACCCGCGGTCCAGGAACGGCAGGAGGACAGCGGCACCATCGCGGCGCTGGGGACGCTGGTCAGCCAAAATCTGAAGGAAGGCCGCGCGGCGCAGTTGGACCAGCTTTCCGCGATGGAGAAAAGCCTGTCCGGCAGGATGGGCGGCGTGACCGACCAGCTGGGGCAGTTTGAAAAGCGGCTGCACGGCTTTACGGCGGAAACGGCGCAAAGCCTGGAAAACATCCGCGCAGCCGTGGATAAAAACCTGCGCGCCCTGCAGGAGGATAACAATAGAAAGCTGGACGATATGCGGCGGATCGTGGACGAAAAGCTGCAGAAAACGCTGTCCGACCGTATGAATGAATCGTTCAAGCTGGTCAATGAGCGGCTGGAACAGGTCTATAAGGGCCTCGGTGAGATGCAGACGCTGGCGCAGGGCGTGGGCGATTTGAAAAAGGTTCTCACCAATGTCAAGACCCGCGGCATTGTGGGCGAGATCCAGCTCGGCGCGATTCTGGAGGATATCCTTGCGCCCGAGCAGTATGGGGTGAACGTCGCCACACGGCCGGGGAGCCGCAACGTGGTTGAATACGCGGTCAAGCTGCCAGTGGAGGATGGGGGCTTTATCTGGCTGCCGATTGACTCCAAATTCCCAGGCGAGACGTATGGCGCGCTGCGCGACGCCTATGAGGACGGCGCGCGCGAACAGCTCGACGCCTGTGCCAAAACGCTGGTCAATACGCTGAAGGCGGAAGCGAAGGATATCCGCGACAAATATCTGGAGCCGCCATATACGACGGATTTCGGCATCCTGTTCCTGCCGTTCGAGGGGTTGTATGCGGAAGCGGTCAGCCGCGGCATGGTGGAGGTGCTGCAGCGCGATTACCATGTGAACATCGCGGGACCGAGTACGATGGCGGCGCTACTCAATTCGCTGCAAATGTCGTTCCGCACGATTGCGATACAAAAGCGGTCTGGTGAGGTGTGGAGCGTGCTCGGGGCGGTCAAGACCGAGTTTGATAAATTTGAGGCCTGCCTGACGCAGACGCAGACCCGTTTGGACCAGGCCAGCCGCGAGCTGGACAAGCTGGTCGGCACGCGCACCCGCGCGATTCGGCGCAAGCTCAAAAGCGTGACCGAGCTGAGCGAAGCGGAGAGCGAAACCGTGCTCGCCTTGGGAGAGGACGCGGCGGAGCCGGAGGAGTAAAGGGGCTGTCCATGGGGGACAGCCCCTTTTTCAGAAGAAGATTAACAAAATCTTAAGAAAATTTTCATTATTTTGAGAGGGAAACAGCAAGAAAAAAGGGGTACAATACAATCAAGGACAAGCCTTGTGATACATAAGGCGCGGGACAGGAAGTGCGGACGGAGGAAGGGGCATGGCATGAAACACTATGGTTTGAGGTTCGGCGGGCTGTGGACCCTGCTGAAGCGCATCGCGGACAGTTGGTTCGGCCCGATCGAGCGCAGCAAGCACCGCGGCCTGTAAAAAGCAAGAACGCCGCAGCGGGATGACCGTTGCGGCGTTTTATTATGCCTGCATATGATTAGGCTGGACCTCCAGATAGTAGCCAACGCCGCGCTCGGCTTGGATTTGGACAACGGAATCGACCGCGCGCAGCTTGCGCCGCAGGAGGGACAGGTATACCTCAATATTGTTATAGCGCGCCTCGGTATCGCAGCCCCAGACCTTTTGCCGTAAGGTGTCGCGCGGCAGGATTTGGCCGGGATGGAGCAGAAACAGCTCCGCCAACTGCAGCTCCTTGCTGGAGAGGCGCACCTCGCCAGCGCGGCCGGAGAGGAGGAAATGTCCGCGGTCGAGCGTCAGGTCGCCCGCGCGCAGCAGCCGCGGCTGAAGGATGCGTCCGCGCCGCCCGAGCGCGCGTACCCGTGCCAGCAGCTCGGCGATCAGGAACGGCTCGGTCAGGAAATCGTCCGCACCGGCGTCCAGCGCGCGGATGCGGTCGCGCGCGGAGGAGCGCGGCGCGACAACAAGAATGGGAACTGAAACGCCATCCTCCCGCACCATGCGGAGCCGGACGGGCAGGGCGGCGTCCGTATCGGAAAAGAGGACGACCACGTCGTAAAGGTTTTCCGGAAAGCCGGTCTGCGTCTGCTCCGGCCGGGGCAGGCAGTCGGCAAGGATATGATCGCGCCGCAGCGCCGGCAGGATTTTTTCATTAGGGCTGGGGCCGATAAGCAGAACACGCATAGCCGGCGCCTCCTTTGGCAGATGATGCCTTTATTTTGCAGGCTGTGTATGGAGTTTTTGTGTATGAGCGGTGGAAAATTTGTTAAAGCCGGATTTCTTCAATGCTTTTTCAATATACTGCGCTTATGATAGAGCGCGAATTGATAAACCAGCACGGGAGGGAACAGGGTTTGAAATTGCCGTTTGAAAAACTGCGCGGGAAAGCCCCATGGAAAGGAAAAAGGCTGTTTCAGGGAAAGAAAAAGCAAAATGAAGAAGCGGCTGCGGATATGGCACCGACTGGCGCGCACAGCAAAAAGAAAAAACGCAGGAAGCTGAAAAAGAAGGTGGTCATCCCCGTGGCGGTGGTGCTGCTTGCCGGAGGCTGGGGCGTGCATCATATTTTGACAGCCGGCGGTGCGGACGGAACGCAGACCTATACGGAAAGCGAGGCGGTCCGGCAGGACATCCAACTGACGCTGTCCGCGACGGGAACAATCGAGCCGGCCAACCAGTACAGCGTGACCGCATCGGTGCAGGGCGAGGTGCTGTCCTGCACATTTGAGGAGGGCGACGAGGTAAAAAAGGGCGATGTCATGTATGAGATCGACAGCTCAGACGCGGAAAGCTCGGTCGAGCAGGCGCAGCTTTCCCTACAGCAGAGCCAGAACAGCTACAGCCAGACGCTGGAAAGCCTGGACGACCTGAATGTAACCTCGAAAAAGTCGGGCATGATTACCGAACTGTATGTTGAGGTGGGCGACGAAGTGCAGGCGGGCGCGACGATTGCGGATGTGCGTGATTCTTCCGTGATGGAGCTGGTGGTGCCGTTCAATTCCGCGGAGGTGGAAAACTTCGGCGTCGGCGCGGCCGCAACCGTAACAATGGACAGCTCGTTCGAGACGCTGAGCGGCACGGTCACGGCGATCGACGCGGCCGAAACCGTGCTGGACGGTTACCAGATCGTCAAATATGTGACGATACAGGTCAGCAATCCGGGCGGGCTTTCAACGTCCTCAACCGCCTCTGCGACCGTGAACGGCATCGCCAGCAACCAGGGCGCGAGCTTTACATACCGGTCGGAATCCACGATCACCTCGGACGCTTCGGGTACGGTAACGAGCCTGAAAGTGAGCGAGGGTGCGCAGGTTTCGCCCGGCACGGTCATTGCGGTTTTGTCCTCTTCCTCGGTCGAACAGCAGGTGGAGAGCAGCCGCCTGTCGCTCGCACAGCAGCAGCTTTCCTATCAGAATACGGTAGATAAGCTGGACGACTACACGATCACCGCGCCGATTGACGGCACGGTCATCACCAAGAACACCAAGGTGGGCGATACGCTCGACACCACCAATGGGCAGACCACGCTCGCGGTCATTTACGACCTCTCCTACCTGACGTTCGATATCTCGCTCGACGAACTGGATGTGAACGAGGTAGAGGTCGGCCAGGCGGTCAATATCACCTGTGATTCGCTCACGGACACGGCGACGATCGAAGGCGTTGTGACTAAGGTTTCGGTCGCGGGTACGACCTCTAACGGTGTGACCACCTATCCGGTGACCGTGCAGATCGATAACCCGCCGGAAGGCCTGCTGCCGGGCATGAACGTGGACGCTACCATCGTGGTGGACGAGGCGGCGGACGCGGTCGCCGTGCCGATCGCGTCTGTGCAGCGCGGGAACACGGTTTATGTCAAGGATGACAGCGCGAAAAACACGGAAAACGCCATGGTGGGCGGCGTGCTTCTGCCCGACGGATGGCGGGCGGTCGAGGTTGAAACCGGCCTGTCGGACGACAGTTATATTGAAATCACCTCCGGCATCGAGCCCGGCGATATCGTCTATGTACCCGAGGTGCAGCGCAACTCGTCCGGCGATGAGTTCGGCATGCTGCCAGGCGGCGATATGGGCAATATGCCCTCCGGCAGTGATATGGGCGGCATGGGCGGTATGCCCTCTGGCGGTGGTATGGCAGGCGGCGGCATGCCGGGCGGAGGCGGTATGCCGTGATGACAACCGAAACCAGGACGCCGCTGATTGAGCTGCGCGATATTTATAAGATATACCAGATGGGCGATACCGAGGTGCATGCCTCGGATGGCGTTTCGCTCAAGATATACAAGGGAGAATTTGTAGCCATCGTCGGACAGTCGGGGTCGGGCAAATCGACGCTGATGAACATTATTGGCTGTCTGGACGTGCCGACCAGCGGGCAGTACCTGCTCAATGGCGAGGACGTGTCCGAGCTGACCGACGACGAGCAGGCAGAGATCCGCAATAAGACGCTGGGCTTTATTTTCCAGCAGTACAACCTGATACCCAAGCTGAACGTGCAGGAAAACGTCGAGCTGTCGTTGCTTTACGCGGGCATACCCGCTGAGGAGCGCGCCGAGAGGGCGCGGCTCCAGATCGAACGCGTCGGACTCGCGGGCAAAGAGAAAAATCTGCCCACGCAGCTTTCCGGCGGCCAGCAGCAGCGCGTTTCCATCGCACGGGCGCTGGCAGGCGACCCTTCGGTCATCCTGGCCGACGAGCCGACCGGCGCGCTCGATTCGCGCACCAGCCGCGAGGTGCTGGATTTTTTGAAAAAGCTCAACGACGAGGGCAATACGATCGTGCTTATCACGCATGACAACGGCATCGCGCAGGAGGCCAAGCGCGTCGTGCGCGTGGCGGATGGCAAAATCATTTTTGACGGCGCGGCGCGCGACGCGTTTCCGAGGGGGGACTGACGATGGGGTTCACACAGGCGTTCAAGCTGGCGTTCAAGAGCCTGTCGGGCAGCAAGATGCGCGCGTTTCTGACCATGCTGGGCATTATCATCGGCGTGGCGTCGGTCATTATCCTGGTTTCGCTCATGCAGGGCATGACGGGAGAGGTGACCTCCATGTTCGAGGATATGGGTACCAATACGCTGACCGTGACCGTAACCGGACGCGGCTCCTCGCGCACGGTGGATACGGACGACATGTACGCGCTGTATGAGGAAAACACGGATACCTTTATGGGCATGAGTCCGACGGTATCGGTCATGGGTTCGGTGAAAACAGGAACGGATTCGGATTCTTTCAGCTCCACGGGCGTGACCGGCGTTTCCGAGCAGTACGCGGAGATATCCAAGCTGACGATGCGGGAGGGCCGCTTCATCAGCTATGCAGATTTGGATGCCCGCAATAAGGTGGCGGTCGTCGGGACCTATGTGGCGAATATGCTGGGCGGCGATGCGGTCGGGCAGACCATCAAGGTCAACGGTAACGCTCTGACCGTGGTCGGCGTGCTGGAGGAGCAGGACGATTCCTCCGAAGGCTCGGCGGACGACTGTGTATACCTGCCGTATACCACGGCCTCCAAGCTGACATTCGGCGCAATATCCAGCTTTCTGTTTGCCACCTGGGATGCGTCCCTCAACAGCGAAGGCACCACCCTGATCGATAACGCGCTGTATGCGGTGTTCCAGAACGACGATTATTACATGATCTCTGACATGCAGGAAATGGTGGATTCCATGACCGAAATGACCAATATGATGACCATGGTGCTGGTCGGCATCGCGGGCATCTCGCTGCTGGTCGGCGGCATCGGCATTATGAACATCATGTTGGTCTCGGTCACGGAGCGCACCCGCGAAATCGGCATCCGCAAGTCGCTCGGCGCGAAGAAAAAGGATATCATGCGGCAGTTCGTGATCGAAGCGGGTACGACCTCCGCCCTGGGCGGCGTGATCGGCATTGTGTTCGGCTCGGTGGTCGCGGTGATCGCCGGTCAGATCATTGGCATGACCACGACGCCGAGCGTGGGCGCGGTTGCAATCAGCTTCGGCGTTTCCGTGTTTATCGGCGTGTTCTTCGGCTTCATGCCCGCGAACAAGGCGGCGAAGCTCAACCCGATCGACGCGCTGCGGTACGACTGAAAAGCACGCGAGGGGGCAGGTTCCCCCTTGGATACCGAAAAAAGTTCCAGCGGAAACCATTTTCGGATAACCCGCCCTCGCCTCCGCGATGGGCGCACAAAAAAGGAGGAGTTACTCTTGAAGAAAAAACTGCTTTCGCTGCTGACGGCGGCGGCAGTGCTGCTGGGCGGCCTGCCCGCCGCGCTGGCCACGTCCGAGGTATCGGATAGTGTGATCGAGCAGGTGATCCGGTCCACGGAGATTATGGTGGGCGACCCAAACGGGGATATGAACCTAGACAAAACGGTCACCCGCGCGGAATACGCGAAGATGCTCGTTGCGGCCTCCACCTATCAGGACAAGGTGGCGGGGGCATCCAATTCTTCCCCGTTCAAGGATGTGCCATATACCCACTGGGCGGCAGGCTATATCAAGACCGCCGTGCAGCAGGGCTGGCTGACCGGCTATCTGGACGGCAGCTTCCGGCCGGACAAAACCGTCACGCTGGAGGAGGCCGCGACCGGCGTACTCAAGCTGCTCGGTTACACGACCGAGGACTTTTCCGGCTCCTATCCGTATGGGCAGCTCGCCCTGTACGAATCGCTGGGGCTGGACAGCAAGGTCACCGCGTCGCAGGGTTCGGCCATGACACGGCGGAACATGATGTACCTGTTTTACAACCTGCTCAACGCGGATACCAAGGACGGACAGGTCTACGCGCAGATGCTGGGTTACACGCTGAACGAAAACGATGAGATCGATTACCTGAATATCGTTTCTGATACGATGAAGGGACCCTACATTGTGGAAAACGGCATATCCAGCATCGTTTCGACAGAGGGGAAAACCGTGTACCGCAACGGCTACACATCCTCCGCGGATGCGATACAACGGTACGACGTGGTGTATTACACCGGCTCCGCGGTATGGGCGTATGCCAACGCGGTGACAGGCACCTACCAGTCCGCCTCGCCCTCGGCGGCGTCCCCGACCTCCGTGACGGTCGCGGGCAACACCTATGAGATCGAAACCAGCGACGCCGCTTTCGAGCTGTCCACGCTGGGCGGGCTGAATGTAGGCGATATCGTGACCCTGCTGCTCGGGCGCGACGGCAAGGTCGCCGCCGCGCTGCCGGCGGACGAATATGTGTCCGAGGTTGTCGGCATGGTGACCGCCACGGGGACCGGCACATACTACAATTCGGTCGGCAACGCCTATACCTCGCGCACCATTACGGTCACGGCTATGGATGGCAACAGCTATGTATATCCCTGCACACGGACCTCGATCAGCACAGGGGACCTGGTATCCATCGGTTTCGGCTCGTCCGAAACCGATGTTTCTATCCTGAAGTCCTCCACGGTGCGCGGGGCGGTGTCCGGCTACACGATCGGCAGCAAAACGATGGCAAAGGACGTGCGCATCCTGGATACCAACGCCTCAAGCGCCAAGCGGGTGTATTACTCCCGCTTAAACGGCGCAGCGCTGGACTCCACGGACGTGCGCTACTGCGCGACGAACGGCGCGGGCGAGATCACCGACCTGATCCTGCGCGATTTTACCGGCGACCTGTATGAATACGGCATCATCACCAGCGTCAAGGAGCAGTCGGACGATATGAGCGTTTCCGGCAGCTATACTTACCTGGTGAATGGAGAAAAACAGACGCTTTCCACCAACGGCAGGACGCTGGGCGCCTCCAACGGACCGGCCAGGCTGACGGTCGAGGACGGGCAGCTTTCCGCGGTGAGCGCGCTGAAGGCGATCAAGAATCCGGATACCATCACGCAGCTCGGAGTGTCCAAGGACGGGGACAGTTGGCTGTTTTCGGATGAGTGCGCGGTATACCGGTCCGAAAACGCGAGCTACAGCCTGCTCTCACTGACCGAACTGCGGAACAATTTCGATTCATACAGCATCACCTGCTATTATGATAAGGATACAGGGGACTGCGGGCGCATCCGCATCATCATCGCGCGCGAAAAATAAAACGGGCGGTGCGGGAAAAGGGGTTTCTCCTCAGAGAAACCCCTTTGATATTTCTTGCTTGTTGCACAAACAATAGCTATAATATCTGTATAAAACGCAGATAGGAGCGAGGACGATGGCTTCGGATAAAACCAATGTAATGCGGGTGCTGGAGCAGCACAGGATCCCCTATACGGCGCATGCGTATCCACACGGCAAGGAAGCGGTAGACGGCGCAACGGTCGCGCGGCTTTTGGGACAGGATGAGGCGCAGGTGTTCAAGACGCTGGTGGCGCGCGGCCGGTCGGGCAGCTGCCATGTGTTCGTCATTCCGGTGGCGAAGGAGCTTGACCTGAAAAAAGCGGCCAAGGCGGCGGGGGAAAAGGCGGTCGAACTGGTGCATGTCCGAGAACTGCTCGGCCTGACGGGGTATGTGCGCGGCGGCTGCTCGCCGGTCGGGATGAAAAAGGCGTTCCCGACCGTGTTTGACGAAAGTGTGAGCCGCCTGCCGTCTGTCATTGTCTCCGCAGGCAGGATCGGTTTCCAAATCGAGTGCGCGCCGGCGGACCTGCTCGGCCTGACGCGGGCCAGGACCGCGCCGGTCACGACGGACTGAGCAGTTGCTTTGCGTCCGGAAACAGGGCGAACACGGCCTGCACGCCGCAGCCGGACAGTTGCGCGAGCTTGGCCTCGAGCGTGGAGGCATCGTCGAACAGGACAAAGTGCGCGCGTCCCTCGCTGTCCGTATAGGTGAAATACTTGGCGCACAGCTCGCGGGAGAAAAAGGTCTGCGATCCGGTGCGGCCGAGCAGGGTTTCGCGCTCGGTGTTGGTGAGCGGTTTGCCGTTGGGCGAGTTGGACGGAAGCGTGAAATCCTGCGAGACCGGCTGCAGGAACGCCGCGATGCGGGCTGCACCGTAAATGCCCTGCAGGGAGGAGATGTAGTCGGTCAGGCTGCCGCCGGACAGCGCGGTCGGCGTGGTGAGGATCGCATGCGTCAGCGACCGACCGCAGGCGAGCGGGACGTAGAACGGGATTTCCGCTTCGTGCAGCGCCTTGTCGAACGCAGCGAGCAGCATCCGGCCGCGCGGGGTATCGTGCTCAAAATCCGCGAACACACCGGGCGCGTCCGTGCGCTTTGCCTCGAACACCAGGTCGGCGGCAAGCCTGTCTGCATTGCAGTCGGCGAGCGAACGCGGCGGGTCGCACAGGCCCAGCAGGCAGCGCGCCTGCACAGTGGGAAGCTGCAGGCGCTGCAGCGCGCCGGTGGGCGTGATGCCAAGACAGAGGTGCAGCACGGGGATGCCGTGCTTCGCCGCATATACCGTGTCGCGGCCGGTGCATACCAGGATGAGATTTTTCGTATATACCATTGTGATCGACTCCCTTGCTCTGGACTTTTTGGACAAATTCCATTACACTATATGTGGCAATTCCCAAAGTGAGAACGCAGGAGTAAACGAATGAGTAAACTGATTCCCGACTATGTATTTGAGTCGATTTATGACATTACCCCGCAATTGCTGCGCGAGAACCATGTGCGCAGCGTGCTGATCGACCTGGACGGCACGATGGCCTCGCATAAGGCTGCGCTGCCGCCGGATTCTCTGGCGCCGTTTGTGCGCGCGCTGCGCGACGCGGGGATGAAGGTGCTGGTGTTTTCCAATAACAGGGCCGCGCGCGTGGAGAAATTCTGCGCCGCGCTCGGTGTGGATTTCATCAGTCGCGCGGGGAAGCCGTTTTCCGGCGGGTTCCAGCGCGCGGCTGAGCGGCTGGGCGTGCCGCTCTCCCAGACCGCCGTGGTGGGCGACCAGATCTTTACCGACGTGTTCGGCGGCAACCGTGTCGGCGCGCTGACCTGCTATGTGCAGACGCTGGACCGCCGCTTTTTCTGGGTGAATGTGCGCTACCAGCTCGAACGCGGTTTTATCGAGCGCGGCAGGCGCCGGATGGAAGCGAGGGCGCGGCATGATTGAAGCAAGGTTCGGACCCGCCGGCAATTCGGAATCCTTTGCCGCCGAGGGCTTTAAAAAAAGCGAGGACGCTCCCGCCTGGATTGCGGCCAGGGGGCTGACTGCGTTTGAATACCAGTGCGGCCGCGGTGTGCGATGCGGGGAAGATACCGCAAAAAGGATCGGCGCGGCCGCGCGTGCGCACGGCGTCCAGATGAGCATCCACGCGCCGTATTTCATCAACCTTTCCTCTGAGGAAAGCGAGCGGATGGAGAAAAACATCGGGTATGTGCTGGATACGGCGCGACTTGCCGTGCCGCTGGGCGCGGTGCGCATGGTGGTCCATTGCGGCGGCCAGGGAAAGCTGACGCGCGAGCGCGCAATGCGCAACACGCATGAAAATGTGAAAAACATCCTGCGTGCGCTGGAGGAGGAACACCTGACCGGCTGCGCGGTCTGTCTGGAAACCATGGGCAAAAAAAGCGTGCTCGGTTCAGCGGAGGAGGTCTGCGAGCTGGTGGCGGCAGACGAGCGCCTGCTGCCGTGCATCGATTTCGGACACCTGAACTGCCGCACAGGCGGCGGGATGTCCACGCGGGAGGATGTGGCGCGCCTGTTCGATCGGCTGGAAAACGGCATCGGTGCGGAGCGGACACGCATTCTGCACGCGCACTTTTCCCATATCGAATACAATGACAAAGGCGAGGTGCGCCACCTGACCTTTTCGGATACCGTATACGGGCCGGATTTCCTGCCGGTTGCGCAGGAAACGGCGGCGCGCGGCTATGCGCCGACCTTTATCTGCGAATCGGCCGGCACACAGGCCGAGGACGCGCGGATGATGATGGACTTATATAAAAAGGAGACGGAAAAATGAAAAAAGTGCTGCTGATTCATGGACCAAACCTCAACCTGACCGGCCAGCGCGAGCCGGGCATCTACGGCTCGGATACGCTTGCCGCGATCAACGCCGAGGTCGTGGCCAAGTGCGAGCGCCTTGGCATGAGCTGCGCGGTGTTCCAGTCCAACGTGGAAGGGGCGCTGATCGACCGCATCCACGCGGCGCGCGAGGACTGCGCGGCCATCATTATCAACGCGGGCGCGTATACGCATTACAGCTACGCGCTTCGGGATGCGATCGCGTCAGTGCGCCTGCCCTGTGTGGAGGTCCACATGTCCAACGTGCATGCGCGCGAGGAGTTCCGGCACAAATCGGTCATCGGGCCGGTGTGCGCGGGCGTGATCGCGGGCTTCGGCAAGCACAGCTACCTGCTGGCTGTGGACGCGGTCAAGGCGATCATCGGGTGAGGCGGCTATGAAACGGGAAGAATTGCGCGCACTGCTGCGCGAGGCGCCGTATGACGCGATGGTGCTGACCAGCGAAATCAGTCGGCGGTATGCGACCGGATTCCATTCGACCGCCGGCGCGGTCTACCTGTCGGCGGACCAGGCGGTGTTCTATACGGATTTCCGTTATGTCGAGGCGGCGCGCGCCGCGGTATCAGGATTCGAGGTGCGCGAGATCGGCAGCGGGAGGAGTTATTCCGCTGTCATCAACGAGCTGATTGGGCAGGACGGCGTAAAGAAAATCGCACTGGAAGACAAGCAGATGACCTATGCGGAGTACATGTCCTGGTCCTCCGCGCTGCACGCTGCGGCGATGCGCCTGGAGGATGGTGTGGAGCGCCTGCGCATCACAAAAGAGGACGATGAGGTTGGCAGGATTGCCGCCGCACAGCGCATTGCCGAGCGGGCGCTCGAAGAGGTGCTGAACGATATCCGGATTGGCGTGACCGAAAAAGAGGTCGCCGCACGGCTGACCTACCTGATGTTGCATTACGGCGCGGAAAACATGTCGTTCGACCCTATCGTCGTATCGGGCGCGAACAGCTCCAAGCCGCACGGTGTGCCGACGGAAAAGGCGATCGCGGCGGGGGATTTCGTCACCATGGACTTCGGCTGCATCGTGGACGGATACTGCTCGGACATGACGCGCACAGTGGCGGTCGGTCATGTGACCGACGAGATGCAGACCGTATACGATACGGTGCTGAACGCGCAGCTTGCGGGAATCGCGTGCTGCAAGGCGGGCGTCACTGGACGGGCGGTGGATGCGGCGGCGCGTCAGGTCATTGCGGACGCGGGATACGGCGATGCGTTCGGCCACGGCTTTGGCCATGGCGTCGGCCTGGAGATCCATGAGGCGCCGACCGCGGGACCGCGCGGCGAGGCGCGGCTTCCGGCGGGGGCGGTCGTAACCGCCGAGCCGGGCATCTATCTGTCGGGACGCTTCGGCGTGCGCATCGAGGATATGCTGTATGTGATTGAGGACGGCTGTATCAACCTGACCGAAGCGCCCAAGGCGCTGGTGGTCCTGTGATCGGGCGCGTTGCGTCGCCCCAATGCATCGGTCCGCTGCTAAACGGCTGGGAGGAGGGCATGCTGTACGCCTATCTTGCCGGACGAATGGGATATGCGGTCGCGGATGGGGCATACCGGTCGGCGCAGGTGCGCGTCGGGGATTTCTGCTTTTTCGCGGGAGAGCCGGACGCGCGTGTCGCGGCCTGGCAGCCGGAGAACACGCGGCCATATACCATACTGATCCCGCGCACACCGGACTGGCGGCCGCTGATCGAACAGTGCTATCCACAGGCGCGCCTGACGGAGCGGTATGCCTTTGCAAAAAAGAACGCCTTTCAGCGTGCGAAGCTGTCAGTGCTGGCCGCCCGCGTGCCGGATGAGTACGCCCTGCGCTGGATGGACGGGGCGCTGTTCCGCCAGGCGGGGCAGGAGGAATGGAGCAGGGATCTGACCTCGCAATACCCTGACTGGGAAGACTTTGCAGCGCATGGGCTGGGGATAGCGGCAGTAAGGGCGGGGCGGCTGCTGTGTGGCGCGTCCTGCTATGCGGACTGGCCGGGCGGCATCGAAGTGGAGATCGACACCCATCCGTCGCACCGGAGGCTGGGCTTGGCACGCGCCTGCGCGGCGGCGCTTATCCTCGCGTGCCTCGAACGGGGGCTGCATCCGTCCTGGGATGCAGCGCATCCGGTATCCGCACACCTGGACAAAACGCTGGGCTATCTTCCGGCAGGCGCATATCCGGCGTATGAGCTATGGCAATAGAAAAAGCCGCTGCTAAAGCAGCGGCTTTTTGCGCAGAATCATTTCTTTTCGTCAACGTCCTCGTCGTCGATCTCAAGGTAGTCGGCGAGATCCTTGAACAACGCGGTCGGGTCGACGCTGTCCTCCAGCACGATCTGCAGAGGCTCGTTGAGGGAGAGCAGGAACATGCCGAGCAGGCTCTTGGCGTCTACCATGCCGCTCTTGCCGTGGATCCAGATATCAAAGCCATACTTGGTGACGATCTTGTTGATCTTCTGAATGTCGTCCGTATTTTTTACGCGGATTCCTCTGGTCATAGTACTTACCTCCTGTGCAATGCTTTCCAAAATCTGATTTATGTTATCATTATAGCATAAAAGACAGGAAAATAAAGCGTTTTTTGCAGATTTCTGTATTTTCATCATTTTGAGCCGCTAAACCGGCGGCGGGTCATAATAATTGTAGGAGATGCACAAAATAAAAGGATTAATGTTGTGCAATAAGTGAAAGAGCAGCCTGATCCAACCGGCTGCTCTTTTTGCCGTGCAGCGGCCCCACACCGCCGCACGGCTATTCGCCCCCATGGGCTTTCTACTCTGCTATCGATATTGTCGTATCGCCGATGCGGATGCCCGTCACGTCGGAGACGGACAGGAAGCGCCGGCTGTCAGTGCCTGCCTGGTAAACATAAGTGACCTCGAACGTTTCGCGCGCGGACGATTCCTCCATGGAGAGGCCGCACTCGGAAACCGAGGCGCCAATTATACTGTTGTCCTGCAGGATCACGGCGATATGGGGCGCGCGGTCCAAGCCCCCATCCTCGTCCAGCGAGGCGGGACGCGTCCCTTCGATCCGGATGCCGAGCGGGGACAGGAACAGATGGTCAATATGGCTGCCATCCGAAAGATCCAGGCTGAGCGCGCGGGAATAGGTCTGCGCGCTTTTGGCGCGGAAAGAAACCTCCCAAGGCTTCTGCGTCAGCGGCACGCTGCGGGTGTAGATGATCTGCGGCTGCAGATACGGTAGGTCGTCCACGGTCAAGCCCTGGAAGCGCGCCTCACGGATTTCGCTGTCCTCCCCCTCCAGCGGGTAGGTGCCGCTGCCGGTATTGTCGATGATTTTTCCCGTTCGGGTGTCCAGCAGGGAAACAATATCACAGGAAACGCCTTGATACAGGTCATAGGGCGGTGTGATCAGCGCAAGGCATAATTCGTCCCCCATAAAACCAACGCCGGCGAACTGTACCTCCGAAGACTCCCAAGCCTGCGGAAGCGGGACGGAGGAAGTATCCTGCTCCAAATAGGCGGAGGTGCGGTAAGCGTCCTGCTGGTCGGTGGGAAACGCAATGGGATGCGCCTGATAAACCGCCGCAAGGTCAAGGCTGGCGGTAAGGACTTCACTGGTTTCCATGCTGGAGGCGGGGCCGATGGTCAGGGTAAGGTCACGGTCGCCGGGATCCTCGGCAAGGGAGAACTCCTGATAAAAATATTGGACGGCATCTCGAGAATCCGTAAAGATGCTCTGCCCGCGGCTGGAATAGGCGGTATCTGTCCCGTCGGTCAAAAGGGAAACCGTTTCAAAGTGAATTGGGTTGGAAAGGGGGGAGCCATCCGCATAACGGAAGGAATAGATGAGCGCGACGCCAGTGCGGGTGACGATGGCATCCTCCACCGTCAGCGTGCAGCCGTTCATGGTGGCGCCCTTCTGCAGAGGGATGGCGAGCTCGTCGGGAATTACAACATCCTGCCCGAAGATGGTTTTCCAGCCGACCGAAACCTGAAATACGGCGGCGGCCGTTACGGTCAGCAGGGCCGCCGCCAGCACGGCGGAGACAAGCCGCCGCGGGCTGCGCAGCGGCATACGCCTGCCGCGCCGGGCGCGCTGCTCCCTGACCGCCCCGGCGATGTCGTAAGCGGGTGTCTGGATGCGCTCAAGCGCTTCGCGGATGCGGATTTCATCGGGTGTTGGACTCATACGGCTGCTTCCTCCTCCTTTCTGCCGGCGTGCCTTCCAATGCCTGCGCGAGCTTTTTGCGGGCGCGTTCATAGCGCTTGCGCAGGGTGGCGGCGGGCTTTCCGTAAATGACGGCCAACGCATCGAAGCTGCGCTGCTCGATCACGCGGCCGAATACCAGCGCTCTCTGCTCCGGCGACAAGGCTTGCAGCGCACGCCGCAGGTCGTCCCCGATATAATCAGGGTCGGCGGCGGCAGGCGGCGGTGTGAGAAGCTGGAACTTCCGGCGGCGCAGCATGTCGATACAGGTGGTATAGGCAAGTCGGTAAAGCCAGGCGCTCAGGCTGGTGCCTGCCCGAAAACGGCTGCGGTTATCATAGGCCTTGATAAAGGTGGTCTGCACGGCGTCCTGCGCTTCGTGGTAATCGCAGAGGATGTGGTGGCAATACCGCAAAAGCGGCTGGCCGTACAGCTCGATCGCATCGGCGAGCGCCTGTTCTCCGCCCAGAGCGAAGCGCTCATCCAAGGTGCGGGCGTCCATCCGGCGCCCCCCTTTCTGAAAAGAACATGTTCATTTTCTATAACGTGCGGCGGCTTGGTTTTGTGACATGCCCGCGCGAGTTTTTTCCGTTTTGTTACCAAAGCAGTATAGGGAATGCAAACCGAAGATTAATGAAAATTATATATTATTTATTGATTATCATTAAATTATTATTGACAAAGATATACGCCTGTGATATTCTTCAGGAAGAGGTGAAATGTATGCTGGAGACGTAGAAGGATATCGTTCGGGCAAGATGCGCGGATATCGGGACGCTGCTGCGGGTTTTATTCTGGATCACCGCGGCTTTGGTTGTGGTGCGCCTCGTCTACGGGACGTGGCTGCTGTTCCAGCCCGCGGAGATGTTGGTGGAGCATTTTTCCCTTGGCGTAAGCTGGACTGGTACGGAGGGCTGGCGGGGCGCGGTACGGTTTGCCTGTGGGATTTCGTTCTGGTGGAGTACGCTGTTCTGGATCGTGATAGCAGGGATCCTGTGGTTGGGCTGTGCTATTTTCCGGGGAATCGACCGACAGGGGACGCCGTTCCTGCCGTGCCATGTTCGTGCGGTGCGCGGCATCGGCCTGCTGGTGATGGCGCTGGGACTGCTGCGCGGCAGCCTGCCCGAGCTGCTCTATACCGTCTGCGGTTTTGCGCTGGAGCGGCAGGAGACGCTGCTCCGCGGCGGTGTGCGCATCGTGATGGAAGCCGGCGGAGGTTCGCTGATCAACTGGAACTACCTGCTGCTTGGCGGTGTGGTTTTGTGCCTGTCCTATGCATTTGCTTATGGTGCGCATTTGCAGCAGGAAGCTGACGAGACACTGTAGGGCGGTGGCGTATGGCAATCATATTACGGCTTGACCGTGTGATGGCGGACCGGAAGATGTCGCTGGGCGAGCTGTCCGAGCGGGTGGGCATTTCCAACGTCAACCTGTCCAAAATCAAAACCGGAAAGATCAGCGCGATCCGTTTTTCCACGCTCAACGCGATCTGCAGTGCGCTGGACTGCCAGCCGGGAGATATCCTGGAGTACCGGCGCGAGGAAACGGAAGAAAAATAACAGGGGCGCTGGAAGCTTTGCTTCCAGCGCCCCTGCGCATGTCCGGAGCCGTGTCTGCCGGCAGCCGGCCGTGTTTGAGAATGGGATGGCGGCGCGCCTCGTTTACGGCGCGTATACGAGCGCCTCGCTCGATACCGTTTGGCCGTCCTTGCGGATGGTAACCACATAGGTCCCAGCGGCATCCTCCTGGTCAAAATAATCCCTGCCCTCGGAATCGGCGGGCTTGGTCAGGTGCCAGAGCTGGTAGCGGTCTGTGTTGACCGTGCTTTCCGCGTGTGATTTACTGCCGACCGGCGTGCCGTCCTTGGTCACCTGGATTTCCACCGCGCCGGTTACGTTGCTGTCATAGCTGACCGCCAACCACGGAAGCGCGGCCGCGTTTTCCGGCTGCAGGTAGGCATCGTCCCACGGATGCGCGCCCGTATAGTCTGCGGGGAGGCGCTCGTAGGAGGCCTGGTCGTTTACGACCCAAACCTGCATATTTTCCACCACGGGTGCCAGCGTGACCTGGAAAGAGACGCGATAGGCTGCGGTGTCTTCACCGTTTTTGACGACGACATACGCGCCGTTTTCTAAATCCACGTCTTTCAAGCCGAAGTATACCGTATTATAGGTCTTGCCGTTTTCTTCATAGGTGCGGTCTGCGATGGAGTCCACGGGCGCGCCGAGCTCTTCCGGAACAGCGCCGTATCCGGCATAGTAGGTATTGCCCTCCTTAGCCGGAATACCGAAGCCAATCCAGTAGTCAGAAACGCCCTGAGCGTTCTGGTGCTTCATCAGGTGCTCGCCGCTGATGGTGACCTCGGTCACATCCCCTTTGACAGTGCTGGAAACCTGATAATCCCGCACAAGCGCATCGGCGTCAATGGTTCCCGACTGGTCGAGGAGCGGCGCCTTGACGATATCGGCCTGCTGGACAGTGTCCCCACCGCCCGAACCCGAGCCGCCGCTCGAAGGGCCGTCCTGCGTCGGCGCGCTGTTCTCGCCGTTCGAGGTGCCGGCATGGCCGGGCTGGATCGAGCCGGTTCCGGAGGATACCGCCTCGCTGCTGTTATTGTCGATTTTGGATCCGATGGTGTTGACTGTGACGCCGGAAGCGCCGTCGGAAACCGCAACATGGGACACCTTACCCGCGCCCTTGACAGTCGTACCCGTGCCCGCGGTCGATACCCGATCGATCTGCGCGCCGCTTTCCGCGGAAACCAGCGTATCCGCAGCTTGCTTGGTCACATCAACCGAAGCGATCGAGCCGTAAGCGGACAGCTCTGTTTGCGCTGCGGAGATGGCGACGGTTTCCACAGACGCGTCCGTGGCAACCATGACCGAAGCGGAGGCGGCGGTTTCGGCGATTTCGACGCGGTCTGCTGAACCGAAAACGGACAGCGACGCATCCGCGCCGTGAAGCGTGATCTCTCCAGCCTGGGAGGAAGCGCCGACGCTGACCGACGCGGCGGCATGGACGTTCACGCGGCCGGCGCTGGCAGCTCCGTCCAGCGAAACAGAGGTCCGCCCATCAATCCGGACGCTGCCGGCGGTAAGGCCGTCCGCCGTCACATCCGCCGCGGTACCCGCGGAAATGACAAGGCCCGCGGCCTTGCCGGAAAGGGTGACGCCCTCAGTATCGCGCGCGCTGGCGGCGGCATTGATAACGGTAAAGCCGTTTTCATTTTCCAGCGCAATCTCGCCGGACGAGGTTATGTATTCCTCGATCGCTTTGTCCAGAAGCGCCATGGTGGAAGCACGGTCGATATGCTCGTCCGGCGCGACACGCCCGCCGCCTACGCCGTCCAGGATACCCATTTCCGCAAGCGGCGCCATATAGCCCGCCGCCCAATCCGCGACCCGGCCCCCGTCGGTGAACTGGCTCAGGTCGGGGGAGGCGTCCGGCGCCATACCCATTGCGCGGGCGAACATGGTCATTGCCTCCTGACGGGTGACGGGGGCCGCTGCATTGGCGTTTTTTCCGTCGCCTTCAAGGATGCCGGCCGCAGTGCATTTCAGGATCGCGTCCGCGTACCACTCGCTGCCGGTCAGGTCGGCATACTTGTTTTCCGCCTTTTCGGTCAAGCCGAACATGCGGGTGAAAATAGCGGCAAGCTCGCCACGGGACAGGGAGCGGTACGGCTTGAAGGTGCCGTCGCTGTTGCCCTCTACGATGCCGTGCTGCACCCATCGGTCAATCGAACTGGCGGCCCAACTGTTTGCCGCGTCCTCCATAACGGGCTTTGCGTTGGCGGCTGCGGCCGAAACGGACAGCATGGACAGCGCCATCGTGGAGGACAGGATCGCGGCCAGTGATTTTTTCATTCGCATTTGCATTCTCCTCATTGGTCGTATAGCGGTGAGCCCGCGGCTATGCGGGCGGTAACGGTGCGCGGTACCGCGCTCTGGTGCTTACTATACGACAATTTCGACCGGAAAACAATGATAAAAAGCTGGTTTTAGAACAATGTGGATTCCATAACAAGAAGAAAATAGAAAAACAACAAAATAGCAGAACTTTTTGTGGTAAAACCATGTACAGGCTTGTTGAGGATGGGTAACAGAAAAAGGCCGCTGAAACGCATCGTTTCAGCGGCCCTTTTTCAGAACAAAGCAATTGATGGGGAGGAGGTTACGGCTCCAAGCGGTTCATGTCGCGCGGGAACATGGAAGCGTCGCGCACATTGTTTAGCCTCAGAAGCTGCATGGTCAGGCGCTCCAGGCCGATGCCCAGGCCGCCGTGCGGCGGCATGCCATACTTGTGCAGAATGGTGAACGACTCAAACAGCTCCGCGTTCATCTTGCGGGCCGCGAGCTTGTCCATCTGCTCCTGATAATCGTGGATGCGCTGGCCGCCCGTCGTGACCTCCAGCCCGCGGAACAGCAGGTCGAACGACAACGCCAGCTTGGGGTCCTCCGGATCGTCCATCGCGTAAAACGGACGCTTGGCGGACGGGAAGTGCGTAACGAATACGAACTCGCTGTCGTGCTGCTCCTTGGCCCACTGGCAGAGCAGAACCTCTTCGTCCGGATTGAGGTCGTAACGGTTTTTGGATTTATGGCCGTATTTTTCCTCCATGATCTGCTTGGCCTCATGGAAGCGGATGGTCGGGATCTCGCGGATCTCCGGCACGTCGGCCTTGAGAAGTGCCAGCTCCTCCGCGCAATGCTCCTTGACGTAAGCCATGACCGACTTTAACATGCCGGTTTCCATTGCCATCACGTCATACATGGAATCGATATAGGCCATCTCGAAATCAAGGCCGATATACTCATTCAAATGGCGCGAGGTATTATGCCGCTCGGCGCGGTAAACCGAGCCGATCTCGAACACGCGGCCGAACGCGCCCGCAAGGTACTGCTTGTGGAACTGGGGCGACTGCGCCAGGTAAGCGGGCTGGCCGAAGTAGTCCAGCTTGAACAGGTTCGCGCCGCCCTCTGCGCCAGCGACAACGATCTTGGGCGTGTGGATGTGGGTAAAGCCCTGCGCCTGCATATACTGGGCGAAGCCGTCCGCAATCGCGCCCTGTACGCGGAACACGGCCTGCTTGACCGGATGGCGCAGGGTGATCGGGCGCAGCGGCAGATCGACGTCGAGCGACAGGCCCATATATTTTTTGCCCAGCGGCACGGGAAGTTGCTCGTACGGGCGGCCGATGACTTTGACCGCGCTCAGCACAACCTCGATGCCGTGCTCGGCTCGGGGTTCCTCATGCACCTTGCCGGTGACCTCGAGCACCATGGCGTCCCGAATATCCGCGCGCTTGACGCCGCCGATCTCGTCCCCCTGGAACGTGCATTGGATCAGGCCGCGCTCGACACGCATGATGATGAACGAAAAATCGGACATATCACGGGCGCGGTGTACGGTGCCGCGGAACGTGACCTCGCTACCGACCGCGCCGCAGACGCGCTTGACGGTATCAACGTACTGTCCCGCTTCATGAATCATTTCCATAATTATAACGCCTCTCTATTCAGCATTCTCATACAGGAATACATTGTACCATGAAAAGAGAAGATAAACAAGTTTTTTACGGGAAAAAGCAGACGGGATTCGCTTAAATGTTAAAATGCGTTGCTTGCAGCAACGGGCAGCTCCTCATATAATTATGACAAAGACCAGAAGAATGGAGGCTATCCCCGATGCTCAAAGAAAACATAAAAGCAATCAGAAAATCAAAAGGTCTTTCGCAACAGGAGCTTGCTGTAAAGCTGAACGTGGTGCGACAAACAATTTCCAAGTGGGAGCAAGGCTTGTCAGTTCCTGATTCTGATATGTTGATCTCCCTATCGGAAGCGCTTGCAACACCCGTGAGCACGCTGCTTGGAGAAAACGTCACGGAGCCGGAAGCTGATGACTTAAAGGCGATTTCCGCAAAGCTAGAGGTGATAAACTTGCAGCTCGCACAGAGAAAAGCCGCAGGAAAGAAAATGCTGCATTGGCTCCTTATCGCATTGTGCGCAGGCATAGCAGCAATTTTTGCATTCTTATTGGCGTTGGAAAGTCCTTACCTGGGCTGGGATTACAGTGATCCGGAAACGGCTGTTCTCGGCGTTGCGTTGCACGCATTTGAATGGCTGTTTGTCAGAGTGGCGCCGCTTATCTTGGTTGCTGCATTCCTTGGACTTTTCCTGACACGAAAGGACTAGATGATGAAACCCGAAAGGCAGATACAGTATGACCGTATCTGCCTTTTATTATCGCTTCAGCCTTTTCAGTACGGCTTGCGCTTCCGCACGTCCCTCGCCGCTGGCGATGATGGCTACTGCGTACACCGCCGCGCCCGCCGCGACCGCGCAGACCAGCCGCAGCAGGTTATTCACGGGCAACAGCGTGCAGCCAAACGCCGCCGCGCCGCAGAGCAGCGCACAGACCAGGATGCGCGCCAGGCTTTTCGCGGGTACGCGGAAAATAAAGCGCTTGCGCACGCGCACCGCCGTAATGATAAAATACGAGGCGAACGCGACGACCGAGCCGAGCGCGCCGCCGGTGAACCCGAGCGTTTTGAGCAGCACAACGCTGCACACCACCTTGATGGCCGCCGCCGCTGCGCTGTTCTGCAGCACATGGATGGTGGACTGCTCCAGCTCATACGCCTTGTTGGCGTATTCGGTCAGCCCCATGAAAAGCATGGCGAGCGCGGTGTAGGCGATGACCGGCGCGCCCGCGTCGTACCCCGCCGCGAACAGGAAGCGGGACATGGGCAGCGCCACCGCGGACAGCCCTGCGACAGCCGGTACCGCGATCAGCAGATACAGCCGCACGCCCTGGTCGAGCAGCGGCTTGGCGGCGGCCTGTCCGCCGTCGCGCCAGGCGCGCAGCACGTTCGGGTATACGCCGCGCATGATGCCGACCGAGATCATCGTAAAAATACCAGAAGCGATCGAGTTGTTCTGGTTGTAGACCGCAAAGGCCTCCTTGCCGAAAAAACCCGTCACCAGATAGCGGTCGATCATGTTGAGCAGCGCGACCGCGATCGATACCCCCATGAGCGGCACGCCGTAGGCGAAAAACTTGTGCAGCAGGGGGCGGGAGAACCAGCGCAGGCGCGCGACCGTCGGGATGGACAGCGCGAAGACCGCGCCCAGGCCGGCCAGACCGTCCGCGAGGGTGTTGGCGATGAACGCGGGCGCGGCGGAGGGGTAATCGGATGCGCCGTGGACGATCGCATAAGCGATAGCCAGCTTGCCCGCCGCGGAAAACAGGCTGAGCGAGATGGAGGCGCGCATCCGGCCGAGCTGGATCAGCGCGGAGTTGAGGATCTGGAACACGGTATAGCTGAAGAACATGCACGCGCCGCCGAGCCAGACCGGATCGCGCGTGACCGCGGCCGCGCAGAGCGCGACGGCCGCGACGGCCGCGCAGATCAGCAGATAGATGGCTGAAACGGTCGAAAACAGCGCGCTGGCGCGGTCCCTGCGGAATTCCTCGCCCACATAGCGCGTGGCGGCGTTCGCCATCCAGCCCGCGACGACCAGATAACAGAACTGCACGGTCGTGTTGACAATGCCGAACGTGCCGACCGCGCCCTGTGTGAAAATATGCGTATACAAGGAAGAGCACGCGATGACGAGCAGCCCCTCGACCACCTTGGCGGGGAGGAACAGCATCGCGTCGCGCGTCATAGTGTTTTTACCGGACAAATGAGGAACCCTCGCTTTCGGTCAGATAACCATAGTATAGCATGATATGGCGGCAAAAACAAATACGGCTTTGCTGGAAACGCCTTTTCCTTGCGGCGGGCGCGGCGGTATGCTATGATAAAACCGGATGGAACAATACACAAGCTGTGAACGGAGGAATGCAATGTACAGCCAAAGAGGGAAGATCAGGATACCATCCTATGTTTTTATTTTGCTGTTGGCCGTTATTTTGGGCGGCTACCTGTTCAGCGGCGGGCTGGCCGGTGTGAATGCCCGCGCGCTTGAACACGCGGTGGAGGCAATACCGGAGGAGTCGACCCAGGTATCCCTGAACGAGCTGGTCCCGTTCGAGTGGGACGAGGTATATACATTTGGCCCATATACCTCGAAGGAGGAAATCCAAAGCATCATCCGGCTGGACAGTGACGCAGTCAAGGAGAGCGTCAGCGAGGGGATGGTGCAGCTTGTGTTTGTCGAGTGGGGGAAGGAAAGGGTCGTGGCGAGCGTTTGTGCGTATCCGGATAACCTTGGCTACGATATCCGCATCCCTTTCAATCACGGGGACGAGGGATACGGCGTGCTGCGCTATGAGGACAACGCCGTGTTCTCCAAAAGCACGGAAAACGGCGTGACCGTTCTTACCTATCTCCCGTGAGCGGGAGAGCCGCCCCTGACGGGCGGCTTTCTTTTGCATTTGCCGGTGTTCCGTGGTATACTATGGTATACTCATGCGAGTATTACCAGCCTTATCAGGAGGAGTTGCCCTTGCGAGTCATGCATGTTATGGGCGGCGGCGACGTGGGCGGCGCCAAAACCCACATTATGAATATGGTCACCGGCCTGAGCCGGCGGAACGAGGTTATGCTGCTTTCGTTTCGCGCAGGCCCGTTTGCGGATGAGGCGCGTGAGCGCGGCATCGACGTCCGCGTGATCGAGCGGCATAACCCGTTCCGCGCGGCGCGCGCGATGCGCGACCTGGTGGACGAGTTCCGGCCGGACATTATCCACTGCCACGGCGGTCGCGCCAATCTGATGGGGGCGATGGTACGCCGTTCGCGCCAGGTGCCGATCGTGACGACCGTGCATTCGGATTATAAGCTGGACTATCTCGGCAATCCGTTCAAGCAGCATACATTCGGCGCGGCGAACGCGGTCGCGCTGCGTTTTCTGGATTTTTACCAGCCGGTCGCGGACCGGATGGCGCGCACGCTGATCGAGCGCGGCTTCGATCCCGAACGGATTGTGAAGATTTACAACGGCATGGATTTCAAACGGCCGGAGGGCGAATTTGACCGTGCTGCCTATCTGCGGGATACCTACGGCGTGGAGGTGGAGGAGGGCGACGTGCTGTGCGGGATCGCCGCGCGTCTGACCGCGGTCAAGGATATTGCGACGACCGTGCGCGGCTTTGCCGCGGCGCTTGAGGAGGCGCCGCAGCTGCGCCTGTTCATCGCGGGCGACGGCGAGGATGAGGAGATGCTCCGCAGGCTGTGCGCCCAGCTCGGCGTGGCGGAGCGCGTGACGTTCTGCGGCTGGGTTTCCCCAGTCGGGCCGTTTTTCCGCGCAATGGACATCAACCTTTTGTCCTCGGTGTCCGAAACTTTCCCGTACTCCATCCTCGAAGGCGTCTGCGCGGGCTGCGCGACCATCTGCTCGGATGTGGGCGGCATGCCCGAACTGATCGACACGGGCGAAAACGGCTATATTTTCCCAGTTGGGGACGACCGCCAGCTTGCCAGATACATGGCGCGCCTGGCAAACGACCCCGCGCTGCGCTGCGCCTTTTCCGAGGCGCTGTACGACAAGGCCTCCCGCGAGTTTTCCCGGGAGAATATGTGCGCGCGGCAGGAGGCGAATTACCGCCATCTGCTCGCCCGCTTCCACCGGCCCAAACACGAGCGCGAGAGCATCGTGATCTGCGGCGCGTACGGGCGCGGCAATGCGGGCGACGACGCTATTTTGGAGGCGATCGTGCAGGAGATGCGTGCGCTCGATCCGGAGCGCACGATCTGCGTTATGTCCCGCCGCCCGAAAGAGACTCGCCTGGTCTACCGGACGAACGCGATTTATACGTTCAACGTGTTCGCCGTGCTGCGGCGGTTCCGGCGCGCGGCACTGTATATCAACGGCGGCGGCTCGCTGATGCAGGACGTCACCTCAACGCGGTCGATCTGGTATTACTGCTACACCCTGCGCGCGGCGAAAAAGCGCGGCTGCAAGGTGATGATGTACGGCTGCGGCATCGGCCCGATCAACCGCGCGGGCAACCGCGTCATGGCGGCCAAGACGATCGACCGGTCGGTCGACCGCATTACGCTGCGCGACGATAACTCCCGTTCGCTTCTGGCCGAGATGGGCGTGACCCGTCCGGACATCCGCGTATCCGCCGACCCGACGATTATCCTGGACCCCGCGCCGCGCGAGGTCGTGTCGCTCGCCATGGAGCAGAGCGGCATCGATCCTGAGGGGCGCTATATCGGCTTCGGCCTGCGAAACTGGAAAGGGCTGGACGCGGCGTTGCCCGAGATTGCGGCGGCGGCCAATTACGCCTATGAGAGACATGGGCTGACACCGGTGTTCGTCCCCATCGAATTCCCGAACGACCTGCTGCCCGCCGAGCGGGTGGGGGCGCTGCTCCGCTGCCCGTGGCACGCGGTGCGCACCCGCCAGCCGATCGAGGTGACCATCGGCATCCTGGCGCGCATGAAAACCGTGGTCGGCATCCGCCTGCACTCGCTGATGTTTTCCGCTGGACAAGGCGTGCCGGTCGTGGGCATGAGCTACGACATCAAGGTGGACGGTTTTCTCAAATATATCGGCAGCCGCACCTGTCTGCAGCTGCAGACCGTGCGCGCGGAGCCGCTGTGCCGCCTGATCGACGAGTGTGTGTCCGGCGCGCTGGATGGGGAGGTGCGCCGCACCGCCGGAATGCTGCGCGAGCGCGAGCAGGAGAACGTGCGCTGCGCTGCGCTGCTGCTGGGATTGAAGTGTGAAAAAAAGGACGGGGAAAACGCATGAAAAACCATATCGTCTGTCTGTCGACGACCAACTACCACCCGCTGCCGACCCGCAAGCAGAACGTGATGAGCCGCCTGCGGAACGCGGAGGTGCTGTATTTTGATCCGCCGGTGTCGGTGATTGCGCCGCTCAAGGCCAAAAAAGCGTCCGCGTATCTCTCGAAATACAAGCGGCCGGGGGAAAAGGTGGAGGGGCATGAAAACATCACTGTCTACGCGTTGCCGCCCGTCCTGCCGTTTTTCAACAAGTTCCGGTGGGTCAACCGCCTCAACCAGAAGCGCCAGGCCGCATTCGTGCGCCGGAAGATGTGCGAGCACGGCTTCGGGGAGGAAACGGTGCTCTGGTGCTACTCGCCGTCCTCCTGCGATATCGCGGCGCATGTGCCGCACCGCGCGCTGGTTTATGACTGCGTGGACCGCCATTCGGCTTACAAGGGGCATATCGATCCGGTGGTGGTGGACCGGATGGAGCGCGACCTTGCGGGGGTGGCGGATCAGGTGTTTGCGACTGCGGTCGGGCTGGCCAAAACGCTGGAAAAGGTGAACCCCACGACAAAAATGATCCCGAATGGCGCGGCGTATGAGATCTTTTCGCGCGTGCAGACCGAAAAAGGCAGCCTGCCTTGTCCGGAAGATATGAAAAGCCTGAAGCATCCAGTGTTCGGGTTTGTGGGCATGCTGCAGGAGTGCATCGATTACGCGCTGATCGAAAAGCTGGCAAAGGATCGGCCGGATGCGACTGTTTTCCTGATCGGCCGGACGCTGCCGGGCGTGGATCTGTCGCATTTGCGGCAGTATCCCAATATCGTGTTCCACGGCCTGGTGCCGCAGCCCGAGCTGCCTGCGTACCTGGCGCAGATGGATGTATGCCTGAATGTGTTTCGCGCGGGTGCGCTGAGCCGCGACGTATCCCCGCTCAAGTTTTACGAGTACCTTGCGACCGGCAAGCCGGTGGTTTCCACACGCGAGCCGCTGCAGGTCGAGGATTTCGCGGACGTGGTGTATATCGCGCACGACGCGGACGAGTTTATCGCTATGTGCGACGCGGCAGCGACGGAAAATGATCCGGAGAAAGTGGCCAAACGGTTGGCCTATGGCGCGCAGTGCTCCTGGAGCGAGCGCGTGCGCCAGATTGAGGCGGTGCTGTACGGAAAGGGCGTTCTGCACGAAAGCTGAGAGCCGCGGCCCCCATCTTTGGGCATTTGTACAAAACGAGAAAAAACGGCGTAAAACGCTTGCAATACACAGGCGCTTTGGATAAAATATTGATGTATCTCCACTGATAGCAGGACAAGCAGCGAAAGAGGTGTACACATGATCGGAAGCGTGTTTCTGGATAAGGCGGCGCAGTCTATCCGCATGCAGTTCTTCAATCTGGGTACCGGGCATTCGTGCATGCTTTCGGGCATCGGTGCAGCTAATTGAGCGCGTATATAGGACACGGGTCTATCCGTGTCCTCATTTGTTTTTGAGGAGGAATATGCGATGAAAAAGGTGCTCGTCGTCATGGGGTCGGACAGCGACCTGAAGGTTATGGAAAAATGCGTGGACCGGCTGAAATCGTTTGCCATACCGGCCGAGGTGCGGATCTGCTCCGCGCACCGCACGCCCGCGGCGGCGGAGCAGCTTGCGAAAAACGCGGCGGCAGAGGGCTTCGGCGTGATCATCGCAGCGGCGGGCAAGGCCGCGCATTTGGGCGGCGTGCTGGCAGCCTACACCACGCTGCCGGTCATCGGCGTGCCGATGGGAACCAGCGTGATGGGCGGCATGGACAGCTTGCTGTCCATGGTGCAGATGCCCAAGGGCATTCCGGTCGCGTGCGTGGCGATTGACGGCGCGGACAACGCAGCTATCCTAGCGGCGCAGATGCTCGCCCTGTCGGACGAAGCGCTTGCCGGAAAGCTGCGGCAGTTTAAGCAGGAAATGGCCGACGAGGTCATGGACAAGGATGAAAAGGTAAAGGCGCAGTTTGCGTAACCACCTGCGCGGACTGGGTAAAACCCAAAAACAAAGGTTTGTTTGTTTTTAAATTACACATATAAATGGAGGAAATGGACATGCAAAAGAAAGAGCAGATGTACGAAGGAAAGGCAAAGAAAGTGTTTGCGACCGACGACCCGAACCTGGTCATCGTCGATTACAAGGATGACGCGACCGCGTTCAACGGGGAGAAAAAGGGGACGATCGTCGGCAAGGGCGCGATCAACAACGTCATGTCCAACCACATGTTTCAGCTTCTGGAGCAGCAGGGGGTGCCGACCCATTTCGTCGAGCAGCTCTCTGAGCGCGAAACGGTTGTGAAAAAGGTTTCTATCGTACCGCTCGAGGTCATTATCCGCAACATTTCGGCCGGCTCCTTTGCCAAGCGCTACGGCGTGGAGGAGGGCATCGTGTTCGACGAGCCGACCGTCGAATTCTCCTATAAGAACGACGATCTGGGCGACCCGCTCATGAATGCGTACCACGCGATCGCATTGAAACTCGCCACCCGCGAGGAGATCGAGCAGATCAAGGGCATGGCGTTCAAGGTCAACGAGGTCATGAAGCAGTATTTCGATACGCTGAACGTACTCCTGGTCGATTTCAAGCTGGAGTTCGGCAAGACTGCGGACGGTAAAATCGTGCTGGCCGACGAGATCAGTCCGGACACCTGCCGCCTGTGGGACAAGACCACCAAGGAGAAGCTGGATAAGGACCGGTTCCGCCGCGACCTGGGCGGCGTCGAGGAAGCGTACCAGGAGATCATGAAGCGCGTGCTGGGCAAGTAACCGCCTGCGGGAACGCGCCTGATCGGGCAAACCCAAAACCGGAAAAAGATAAGGAGCAACTATGGGAGGATTTTTTGGCGCGGTCTGCAAGCAGGACTGCGTACTGGATATATTTTTCGGCGTGGACTATCATTCGCACCTGGGTACACGGCGGGGCGGCATGATCGTCTACGACAAGGAGGTCGGCTTTCAGCGCCAGATCCACAATATTGAAAATACCCCGTTCCGGACCAAATTTGAAAAGGATCTGCAGGATTTCCAGGGTTGCAGCGGCATCGGCTGCATCAGCGATACCGACCCGCAGCCGCTGCTCGTGCGGTCCCACCTTGGCCTGTACGCGCTGACCACGGTTGGTATCATCAACAACGCGGAGGAGCTGGTTTCCCGCTATTTTTCCGACCATGGCCATCAGTTCATGGCCATGAGTTCGGGCAAGGTCAACTCCACCGAGCTGGTTGCGGCGCTCATCAACCAGAAGGACGACCTGGTATCCGGCATCCTGCACGCGCAGGAGCTGATCGACGGCTCGCTCACCCTGCTCGCGCTGACGCGGGAGGGGATCATCGCCGCGCGCGACAGGCTGGGTCGCCTGCCGGTGCTGATTGGCAAAAGCGAGGACGGGCATTGCGTTTCGTTCGAGTCGTTCGCGTACCACAAGCTCGGCTATGAGGATGCCTATGAGCTTGGGCCGCGCGAGATCGTCAAGGTCACGGCGGATGGATTTGAAACGCTGTCGCCGGCCGGAAAGGAAATGAGAATATGCGCGTTCCTCTGGACGTATTATGGCTATCCCAATTCCAATTATGAGGGTGTCAACGTCGAGGTGATGCGCTACCGCAACGGTGAGATCATGGCGTGCGACGATAAAAAGCGCGGCCTGGCGGAAAATGTGGATTTTATTGCCGGCGTGCCGGATTCCGGCGTGCCGCATGCGATCGGCTACGCCAACGAATGCGGCAAACCGTTTGCGCGTCCGTTTGTCAAATATACCCCGACCTGGCCGCGCTCGTTCATGCCGGCCAACCAGAAGATCCGCAATCAGGTCGCCAAGATGAAGCAGATCCCAGTACCCGAGCTGATCGAGGGGAAAAAGCTGCTGTTCGTGGACGACTCGATTGTGCGCGGCACCCAACTGCGTGAAACCGTTGAGTTCCTGTACGAATCCGGCGCAAAAGAGGTCCATATGCGGTCGGCCTGCCCGCCGATCATGTACGGCTGCAAATACCTGAATTTCTCCTCCAGTAATTCCGAGATGGAGTTGTTGGCCCGCCGCACCGTGCAGGAGCTGGAGGGCGATGAGGGGCAGAAGCACCTGGAGGAATACGCGGATGCGAATACCAAGCGCGGCCAGTGCATGCTCAAGACAATTTGCGAAAAATTTGGATTCAGTTCGCTCGGCTATCAGTCGCTTGACGGACTGCTGGAGGCCATCGGCCTGGACCACGATAAGGTCTGCACCTACTGCTGGAGCGGCAAAGAATAAGCCGCTCCCCATATTAAACGACGAAGGAGTATTACTATGAGTGAAAGCCGTTCTGAAAGCTACAAGGCTGCCGGCGTTGACGTGACTGCGGGCTATGAAGCGGTCAAGCTGATGAAGCCGATGGTCGAATCGACCTTTACCAAGGGCGTGATGGGTACGCTGGGCGGTTTTGGTGGCCTGTTCCGTCCGGATTTCAAGGGCATGGCCGACCCCATCCTGGTTTCCGGTACGGACGGTGTGGGTACCAAGCTCAAGCTGGCCTTCCTGATGGATAAGCACGACACGGTGGGCATCGACTGCGTGGCCATGTGCGTCAATGACATCGCGTGCTGCGGCGCACAGCCGTTGTTTTTCCTGGATTATATCGCGGTCGGTAAGAACCATCCGGCCAAGATCGCGCAGATGGTTTCCGGCATCGCGGAGGGCTGCCGCCAGGCGGGCTGCGCGCTGATCGGCGGCGAAACCGCGGAGATGCCCGGCTTTTATCCGGAGGACGAGTACGACATGGCAGGGTTCTCGGTCGGCATGGTGGATAAGGAGAAAATGATCGACGGGACGACGATCCGGCAGGGCGACGCGCTGGTCGGCGTGGCTTCCTCGGGCGTACACTCGAACGGCTATTCGCTCGTGCGCAAGACGCTCGGCATCAATGAAAAGTCCGTGCGCCGCTATATCGACGAGTTTGGCAAAACCCTGGGCGAGGAGCTGCTCACCCCGACCAAAATCTACGTCAAGGCGATCCAATCCCTGATGGGCAAGGTGGATGTCAAGGGCATCAGTCATATCACCGGCGGCGGCTTTTACGAAAACGTGCCGCGTATGCTGCCCGAAGGCATTTGCGCGAAGATCGAAAAAAGCGCCATGCCGGTGCCGCCGGTGTTCGGCCTGATTGCCAAAACGGGCGGCATACCGGAGCGCGATATGTACAACACGTTCAATATGGGCGCGGGGTTGGTGCTTTCGGTTGCCGCGGAGGACGCGTCGCGCGCGGTCGCCGCGATCTCGGCCGCGGGAGAAAAGGCGTATATCATCGGCGAGTGCGTGAACGGCGAGAAGGGCGTGGAACTCGTCTGACGCCGGCGCGGCTACGCAGAGTTTGATTCAATGCGCGCTGCGGCGCAGAAAATGGAGATCCAATATGATAAACATTGCAGTTTTGGTTTCTGGCGGCGGTACGAACCTGCAGGCGCTCATCGATGCGCAGCAGGCGGGCAAGATCGAAAACGGGCGCATCGCGTTTGTCGTCTCCTCCAATCCGGACGCGTTTGCGCTGGAACGGGCGGCGAAGGCCGGTATCCCCTCCGCGGTGCTGCGGCGCAGGGAGTTCGCTTCTCCCGACGCATACGGCGCTGCGCTGGACGCGCTGCTGCGCGAACGGGAGATCGGGCTGGTTGTGCTCGCAGGCTTTATGACCGTGCTCAGCGCGGACTTCTGCCGCCGTTATGAGAACCGCATCATCAATATCCATCCCTCGCTGATCCCCGCGTTCTGCGGGGAGGGCTTCTACGGCTTGCGCGTCCATGAAGCGGCTTTGGCAAAAGGGGTGAAGGTGACCGGCGCGACCGTGCATTTTGTATCTGAAGTGGTGGACGGAGGCGCGATTATCTCGCAGAAAGCGATTGAAGTGGAGGACGATGACACGCCGGAGACGCTGCAGAAGCGCGTGATGGTTCAGGCGGAATGGCAGCTGCTTCCGCAAGCCGTGTCCGATTTCTGCGCGGGCAGGCTGACCGTCGACGGCGCGGCCGTCAAGAGAAAGTAACAAAGGAGTGTGTTTGCGTTATGAGCAAAAATGTGTTCAATATCGCGGATGAGTTGGTGTCCAACACCTATCCGGGCCGCGGCATCATTTTCGGCCGTACAAAGGATAACAAAAGGAACGTTGCGGCCTATTTCATCATGGGCCGGTCGGAGAACAGCCGGAACCGCGTGTTTGTGGAAACCGAGGATGGAATCCGCACGGAAGCGTTTGACCCGTCCCGAATGACCGACCCCTCCCTGATTATTTATCATCCGGTCCGTGTCTGCGCGGGTAGGACGGTCGTGACCAACGGCGACCAGACGGATACGATCTGCGACTATCTGCGGCAGGGAAAAAGCTATATCGACGCCCTGCGCACCCGCCAGTTTGAGCCGGACGCGCCCAACTATACCTCCCGCATTTCCGGCGTGATCAACGAGGACGGCTCGTACAGCCTGTCTATTCTCAAAAACTTTACCTCCGACCGGACCTCGAACAAGCGCTTTTTCTATGAATATGACAAACCGGTGCCTGGGCTGGGCCATTTTATCCATACCTACCTGTGCGACGGCGACCCGCTGCTCCCGTTCCGCGGCGAGCCGAAATGCGTCCGCATCGAGCTGCCGCTGCAGGAGTTCGCGGACATGATGTGGGACAGCCTGAACGAACAGAACAAGATTTCGCTCTTCGTGCGGTATATCGACCTGGAAACGGGTAAATACGAGCAGGTCATCAAAAACAAGCATGTGAAATGAGGGGAAACGAATGAAAGAACTGGCATTGAAATACGGCTGCAACCCCAACCAGAAGCCCGCGCGCATTTTTATGACCGAGGGCGAGCTGCCGATCGAGGTCCTGAACGGCAAGCCGGGGTATATCAATTTCTGCGACGCGTTCAACGCGTGGCAGCTGGTCAAGGCGTTGAAAAAGGCGACCGGCCTGCCGGCCGCGGCCTCCTTCAAGCATGTTTCGCCTGCGGGCGCGGCGCTGGGTAAGCCGCTGACCGACGTGGAAAAGCAGATCTATTTCGTGGAGGCTGACCACGAACTGTCGCCGATCGCATGCGCCTACATCCGCGCGCGCGGCGCGGACCGCCTGTGCTCCTACGGCGACTGGGCGGCGCTGTCGGATACCTGTGATGCGGATACCGCAGCTTATCTCGCGCGGGAGGTATCGGACGGTATTATCGCGCCGGACTACACTGCCGAGGCGCTTGAGATCCTCAAGACCAAGCGCAAGGGCGGCTACAATGTGGTTAAGATCGATCCGGACTATGCGCCGAAGCCGGTTGAGCAGCGCGATATCTTCGGCATCCGCTTTGAGCAGGGCTATAACGATTATGAGATCAATGAAAGCCTGCTCACCAATATCGTGACCGAGCAGAAGGAGCTGCCGGAAAGCGCCAGGCATGATATGATCCTCGCGCTGATCACGCTTAAGTATACGCAGTCCAATTCCGTGTGCTATGTGAAGGACGGTATGACCATCGGCGTGGGCGCGGGCCAGCAGAGTCGCATCCACTGCACGCGCCTTGCGGGCAATAAGGCGGATAACTGGTTCCTGCGCCAGCATCCCAAGGTGCTGGGCCTGCAGTTCAAGGAAGGTATCCGCCGTCCGGACCGCGACAACGCGATCGACGTATATATTTCGGACGAATACGAGGATGTGCTGGCGGAGGGCGTTTGGCAGAATACATTCGCGGTCAGGCCGGAGCCGCTCACCCGTGAGGAGCGCCTGGCCTGGATCAAGGGCAATGCCGGCGTCACGGTCGGTTCCGACGCATTTTTCCCGTTTGGGGATAATGTAGAGCGCGCGCGCAAGTCAGGCGTGCAGTATATCGTCCAGCCGGGCGGCTCGATCCGCGATGATAACGTGATTGAAACCGCGAACAAATATGGTATTGTGATGGCGTTCACCGGCATGCGCCTGTTCCATCATTGAGCCGGAGCAACGCTTCCGGTGCGGCGGTCTGGACGCTGGCTGCCTTTGCCGCGCAGATAGTGGCGTCCCTGTTCCTCAATGGGACGCTCCGGCCGGTCGGTATGCTGCTGATGGCGCTGTGCTATCTGATGAACGCATTTGCGGCATTCTGGCTGCGTTGCTGGGTCGCTTTGGGCGCGTCAGCGGTGGGTGCTCTGCTCACGGTGACGGTACCGAACGGTACGGATCCCGCATGGGTCGGCAATATGGCGGTCAACCTGCTGTTCCTGCTGTTCTACCTGCCGATGGAGCGCGATTTTGACCGCCGGCTGCGCGCAGCCGACGCCTCTGAGCAGACGCTGCGCCTGGGCCGCACCTGGGCGATGGCGACGCTTGTGCAGCGCGGCGCGTCCATGATGGGCTTTCTGCCGTATTTCGAAGGGCAGGCCGAGCTTTCGGTCCAGCAGGGCGCGTATACCGTGCTGTTCTGCGTGCAGATGGGGCTGGAGGTTGTGGCGCTGCTTGCGGCGGTGGTTTCCTATGCTTGGATGGTGCGGTATTTGTGGCGCGCGAAAACGCTGCTTGCGGAGGATAAAGTATGAATGTTCTCAAAAGCTATTACGCCTATCTGGGGATCGCGGCCGGCATTGTGATCAAGCTGGCGATGCTGGGCGGCACGGCACTGGCGGGCAACTGGATGCTGGAGCTGGTGGCGTATGCCGTGATCTCGGCGGGCGCGCTTTCCCAACAGCAGGCGTCTCCGTGGTTCCGGAGGGCGAGTATTACAGCGGATGTGCTGATCGGCTTTACGGTGGTCTGCGGGCCAGCGGTCCTGCCGCCGTATTGGGGGAATATCCTGGAGTATGCTTCGCTTGTGCCGCTTATTCTGCTCGGCTGCATGCTGTTGCTTGCGGCGGCGGACCAGATGCGCGCGGCGGGGCGGCAGGTCGTTCTGGAATGGGTGCTGGTGGCTGTATGGAGCACAGGGTATATCCTGTGGCTTGTCATGGCGTTCGACTGGCTGGAGGAGCCGGTGGTCGCGCAGGGGATCCGGATCGCCAGCATGCTGCTGCCGTTGGCCCATGTCGCCCTACTGGTGGATATGTTCCGCGCCCAGCAGCAATACATCCGTATGGAGGTAGATAAATCATGAAAGTTTTGGTAATCGGCGGCGGCGGCCGTGAGCACGCGATCGTCCACGCTTTGAAAAAAAGCCCCAAGGTAGATCATATCTGGTGCGCGCCGGGCAACGGCGGCATCGCGCAGGAAGCGGAATGCGTGGAGATCAAGGCGACCGATATCGACGGTGTCGTTGCGTTTGCAAAGGCACAGCGGCCGGATCTGGTGATGGTCGCGCCGGATGATCCGCTGGCGCTGGGCATGGTGGATGCGCTCGAAGAAGCGGGCATCCGCGCGTTCGGCCCGCGGAAAAACGCGGCAGTTATTGAGGGGAGCAAATCATTCGCCAAGGAATTGATGAAGAAATACGGCATCCCCACCGCGTCCTATGCGGTATTTGAGGATTCCACCGCCGCGATCGACTACATCAGGCGGAACGGCGCTCCGATTGTGGTCAAGGCGGACGGCCTGGCGCTGGGCAAAGGAGTAACGGTGGCAATGACAGAGGAAGAAGCGGTTGCCGCGGTCAGGGACGCGATCGACGGGCATGCGTTCGGCGGCGCGGGCGCGCGCGTGGTGATCGAGGAATACCTGACCGGTCCCGAAGTTAGTGTGCTGGCGTTTGTGGACGGGAAGCACCTGAAAACCATGCCGTCCGCGCAGGACCATAAGCGCGCCTACGACGGTGACGCGGGACCGAACACCGGCGGCATGGGGGCGTTTTCCCCTTCCCGTTTCTATACGGAGGAGATCGCGGCCGTTTGTATGGAAACGATCTTCCAGCCGACGGTCGCGGCGATGGCCAAGGAAGGGCGGCCGTTCAAGGGCGTGCTGTATTTCGGCCTGATGCTGACGCCCAAAGGGCCGAAGGTGATCGAGTATAACGCACGGTTTGGCGATCCGGAAACGCAAGCCGTGCTTTCGCGGCTGGAAACCGATCTGTTCGATATTTTCAATGCAGTGATCGACGAAAAACTGGATGAAATCGAAATCCATTGGGCCGACAACGCTGCGTGTTGCGTTTGCATGGCGTCCGGCGGATATCCCAAGGCGTATGAAAAGGGCAAGGAGATTACCGGCCTTGCGGATGTGAAGGATTCGTTCGTGTTCCACGCGGGTACGGCGGTCAGGGGTGGTACATTCGTCACCAGCGGCGGGCGTGTGCTGGGCGTGACCGCGGTCGCCCCCACGCTGGAGGAAGCAATCCGCAAAGCGTATGCGGATGTGGAAAAAATCCATTTTGAGGCGGCGCATTACCGCAGGGACATCGGCGTTAAATAAGCGATGCACGGCGCGGCAGGGAGTCCGCGCCGTGTTCCATAAGGAGAGATATAGGAATATGAAAATAGAGCAACAGGAACAGATATTGAGCTGTATGTCCGATGTGCTGAATCAGAACGGGTTCCGCGCGGAGGTAATGCGGCAGGAGGGCGCGCCGACGCTGCTGCGGTGCGAGGCTATGCGTCAGGGCAAAGTGGCCAAGGACGTTGTGATAGAATGCTGCTTTATCCCGATGCAGCTTCCGGCGGAGGATATGGGGCTGCTGCAGTTTTTCGTCACACTGTTCCAGGGCGCGCCGGATACGCATGAGACGCAGCTTCGCAAGGCGTGCGTCTACTGCAACGATTTCTGCGCGCTGGGTGCGTTCGGCTTTTTTGAGCAGGCGGGGCAGATCTACCTGAAGCACAATACCTTAGTGGATGGCTCGCTGAAGCTGGAAAAGATCATCCCGTTTATTGCGGATAATATTTCCGTGCTGCTGGCAGCGGTCACGCGGTTCATCGACGGGCTAGCCCAGATCGCTTACGCAGGTATGACGCTTGACGCGGTGATCGATCAGGAGCTGTTCCCCAAGCTGGGCTGAAACGGCTGCCGCAAAACATCGGATAAACGCGGAGAAACCGCGCGAAAAGAGAACCACAAAGCAAAAGCAGCCGGAAAGGCTGCTTTTTATTTGCGCACGGTTTGACGCTGAAAACGTAGAATAGAGATGTTTTTTGCGAATATCGGTCTTGTTTTTATAAAAATGAATAAATAGTCTTTTTAGAGTGCCGATATGATGCACGATAGAAAGCGGGAGCCGTGAAAAATATCCGCGCAGCGGGTGGCAGGGACTTTCCTCCGCGTCTGATTTCGGGTATAGTATAGTCATATCAGGGAAAGGGGCCGCGCCGCACGGCCAGCGACCTGGCTCGCGTTTTTTTTTGAACCAAACGGCAGGAGGCCGGCTCTTATTGACAGGTGTACCAAAACAGGCGGCGCATAAACCTAAAAAAATTTTTTGAACCGATTGCCGTTTTCGGTGCTCTTATTATCAGGTACACCGAAAACGGAGAAAGGACATTGCAAACATGACCGATGAAGAACTGGTTCGCCGGATGCAGCGGGGCGATATGCAGGCGTTTGACGAGTTGTATGCGCGCTATAAAAACGACGCCTACCGCGTCGCATGCCTGATTACGGGAAACCGTGCGGACGGTGAAGATTTGACGCAGGAGGCGTTCGTCATCTGCGCGCGGTCGATCGGATCGCTGAAAGACGGTGCGAAATTCCGACCGTGGCTGCTGAAAACGCTGTCGCGGGCAGCGTGGAAGTACTGCCGGAAAACCAAACGCGAGACACCGGTCGCGGAATTCTTTGAAACCGGAGAGGCGGAAAGCGCGCTGTCCGCCGTACTCCGCACCGACGAGCAGCGGCGGCTGTATGAAGCGCTGTATGCGCTGGATGAAAAGCGGCGCGTCGTGACGATTCTGTATTACTTTGACGACCTTCCGGTTAAGGAGATCGCATGCACGCTGGGCGTGACCGAAGGTACGGTAAAATCCCGCCTGTTTTCCGCCCGCCGCCATCTGCGGCAGGCGCTGACCGCAAAAGAGGGAAAGCCAAAGGAGGCTGCAATAAATGGATGAAATGAAGATGGACCGCACGATCAGAGAGACGATGAAGCAGTGTGCAGAGGGGCTGGAAGCGCCCGACAAGCTGAAGACACGGATTGATTTTGCGCTGAAGAGCGGAGCGCCCGCAGAACTGCGCCGCCGGCCCAAATGGGGCAAGCGTCTGGCAGCGGTATGCCTGGTGGCGGCAGTTGCCGTGACCAGCGCGGTCGCGGGCAGCGGCGTTGTAAGCTGGGGATCGAGTACCCGACTGGATAAGAACTGGACGGATTTCGAAAAAACAGCCGCCTATGTGCAGGAAAATATAGCGGGAGCGAAATATGTTGAGTCATTCTCGAATGGCTTCGTCTTTGAAAAGGGTAACGAGAGCACGACCGATAAACGGGACGAAAACAACCATACTCTGGGTTCGTTTACCGGTATTCAGCTCGATTATGAGCAGGATGGCGTAAAATTGACATTGGCTTTTGATCCGGTGCAGGAGGAAGGCGAGTATACCTCTCCCTACGATACGGTACGCACGGTGGCGGGTACCGAGGTACACTACCGCGAGATGAAGGGCATTTATTTGCCGGCTGATGGCAACAGCCAGCCCACGGCGGAGGAACAGGCGGCATTCGATCGCGGCGAGATCAATATTGCTTACGGTTCGGACGAGCGTGAGGAAAAGGTGTTTTACCGCGTATCGTGGATCGAGGGTGACATCGCTTATTCGATCTATACCTTTGACCCGGGCAGCCTGACGATGGATGATTTCTTCCAGATGGCGCAGGAGGTCATTGAGGCGTAAAAAAACAGGCAAACCGCTGTTGACAAGTCGGCAGCGGTTTGTTAATATATAGCTGTACTATTACATACAGTACAGATAATACACGAGGGTGAGGTGTATCCCATGAAAAAACGGTTGGCGGCATTCGCAACAGTGCTTGCGCTCCTGCTGCCGCTCGTGCCGGCGGAGGCGGCCGCGGCGGGCAGATACGGGCAGCACGGGTTTACCGAGGTAAAAACGCAGGGTACAGGCGAAGGAACATACCATCTGCTCCGGCATACGGATACGGGCGCACAGGTCGTCTGGCTGGAAAACGGCAGCGAAACGCGCGAGTTCGCGATCGGCTTCCGAACCCCGCCGGAGGACAGCAAGGGCGCGAACCATGTTCTGGAGCATTCCCTGCTCAACGGAAGCGAGCAATATCCTCTCAATGACCTGATGCATATTCTGCGCAACAGCTCGGTCGCGCAGGAACTGAACGCGTATACGAGCGAGGATTATACCACCTATGTTTTCCGCACCGAGGCGGAGCAAGACTTTTATAATCTCGCGGATATTTATACGACGTGTGTGCTGTTCCCGCTGCTGCGCAGCGAGCCGAATATTTTCAAGCAGCAGGGTATCCGCATCGAATATTCGGACGGAAAAGCGCGATATAACGGTATTGTGTACAGCGAGCTGCGGCTGAAAAGCCTGGATACAGACCAGAATTCGCTAGATTTTGTATCCGATAAGCTGTATGAAAACCTCTATGGCGACTCCCCAGCAACATTTGATTCCGGCGGCGCGATACCGGAGCTGCTTGACCTGACCTATGAGGACGTCATGTGGGTATACGACACCTATTACCGCCCATCCAATATGCTGGTATATACGGCGGGAAAGCAGGATATCGGTAAAACGCTCAAAATGCTGGATGGATATTTGAATAAAACAGACAAAGGTGAAACGCCGGCTGTGACCATCCAAGCACAGCCGATCGCGCAAGCGCAGATCGTACAGGAGTATAATGTGACCGGTTCCACGCAGACGGTGGACATCGGCTTTATGGCGCATGGGCCGAGCATCCTGGATACAGGGAAGATGGAGGCCTGGGGCGCGATGCTGACCTGTCTGCAGCGGCAGCTTGGCGAGGCGTTCCCCGAGGCGCTGCCCTATACGGTGGGCGGCAATGCGGGCGGCATCTACAATGTCGGCGTGATACTGTCCGAGGTGCCGGTGGAGCAAAAGGATGAGGTGGTTTCGGTATTCCAAAAGCTGCTGGAGGATGCGGCGCAAAACGGCTTCCCAACCGCGTTACTGGACGAAGCGCTTGACCAGCAGCAGAAAGCGCAGCAGTTTGCACGGGAAGAGGTGTTTATGGGCTTCACCTATGCGGGGGACCCCTTCGCTTGCATCGACCGATCGGACGTTATTGCGGATTTGCGACAGGATATGTCATATTTTAAGTCGCTTGCGGCAGAATTGAGGGACAGCAAGTTCCAAACAATCGTCATCTCCGGCAATGGCGCGGCTAAGCACTCCATCCCCGAACCGCGGCTGGACGCGGCCGGATTGGAGCAGGTGAAGCGGGACACCGAGGCGTTTAATGCTTGGCTGGACCAGCCGGATGATCCAGCGGTACTCGCCAAACTTCCCACACTCGACCTGAACGCCTTTTCAGAGGACCCGTTTTCCATGGAACAGACGAGCCAAACCACGGATGGCGTGACCTGGTATTTCAATGAGGCGACGGATACGGAAGCGCCGGCATTTTCTCTTTATTTCCCAATCGAACTTCGGCAGGAGGAAGCCTCCGTATGGTGCCTGCTGTGCGAATATCTGAACGATCAGTTCGAGGAGGCAGGGCTGTCCCTTTATACCGGAATGTCTTCGGGCGAACGGTATGACGCACCGGATACGCTTCAGCCTGCATTCGCCCTCGGTGGCGGTGTGGAAGCCGGAAAGGCCGCGGATGCGGTACAGGCGGCGGCAGAGCTGCTGCGCGGGCAGCCGTTAGCGGATGCGGCTGCGTTCCGTACCTTTCTGACCGAACGGAGAGACAGCCTGCGCGCACAATATCGGGATCCGTATTACTATGAATACAGCATGATGCTACAATCCAGCACCCAGGCAAACCGCTTCATGGACCGCGTTCCGGCGGGGTTTGTCGGCTCGTCTATGTCTTATAAGGCGTTTATTGAGGAAGCGGCGGCAAACGAGGGCGGGGACGCCGCGCTGCTCGAACAGATGCGCACCCTGCTGGAGCGTGTACTTCAGCGCACAGGGGTGGTCGCGGAGTTTACCGGAAGCCGCGCGGATTTTGAAGCGTTCCGGCGCGCGGCTGCGGCATTTGTCGCGGCGCTGCCCGCGGGAACAGGCATATCCTCCTGCGAATGGATTTCCGGCGGATGGCCGAGCGCGCTTGTGGTATCCTCAAACACGCAGGACGCCAACCATGTCATGCTGACCGGCCAGTTCCGCACGCCGCCGGAAAATATGGCGGTTTACGATGTGCTGGGGCCGCTGCTGACTGCGAAATACATGCTGCCGGAGCTGCGCGACAAGCGCGGCGCCTATGGCGCGAGCCTGCTGTTCGATGCAAACGGCGTTACCATGGTTTCGTCAGGCGGCGTGAGCGTGGACGAGGCGGTGGCGGTGTTCCGCGGGGCGGCGGATTACCTGCGGTCGATGCAGCTTGCGCCGAGCGAGCTGGCGGGCTTTCAGGTAAATGCGGTCAACACCTTTGACATGGACGCGGAATGGTCGCGGGCAAGCGGCTTGGGCCTGGCACGGTCCGGACACACCCAGGCGGATTATGCGGCGGAACGCGCGGCGATCCTTTCCCTGACCGAGGACGACCTGAAGGCCTGCGCGGATGAGCTGGAAGCCATGGTCGCACAGAACCGCGTATTTGCGCAGACGACCAGGGCGGCGGGAAAAAACGTACAGTTTCCGTTTGCCGCGCGGGTGGATGCGGCCACAGGCAAGGTCACGCCGCTGCTCAAGACGAATATCCCAAGGTCGGATGATACGGCGCCGGTCACGCGCGGGGAGGCGGCGGTGCTGCTGGCGGACAGCCTGACCGATCAGACTGCGGTGGAGCAGCCCGAGCTGGCGCGGTTTGCAGATGTAAGCCCAGACAGTGCGCACGCGGCTGCGCTGGCGCGGCTGCACGACCGCGGCCTGCTGAACGGCTATGCGGATGGCAGCTATCAGCCGGACGCGCTCCTTACCCGCGCGGAATTCTGCGTGATCGCTTCCACGCTGTCCGACAGCGATTCCACAGCGGGGGCGCCCGTGTTTACCGATGTATATCAAGGCTATTGGGCGCAGGCGGCGATTGAAAAAATGGCGGCGCAAAACATCCTTCAAGGGGATGGGGACGGCCGTTTCCGGCCGGAGGAGCCGATCACCGCGCAGGAGATCACCTTGATTTTGCAGCGCCTTTCTGCGATGAATCAGGGAGAATAAGAGGAAAAACAGAACAAAAAGCAGAAAAGCGTCCGTATGGACGCTTTTCTGCTTTTTAAAACCGCTCGCAGTAGCCCTCGCCGCCGTTGGCCAAGGACTTGAGCGCCTGCTCGGACCGCTCGTTCGGGTCGTCCGCAATGGAAACCGCGTCGGTCAGCGTCTCCTGCGTTTCCCGCGGCAGATCGAAGAACCGCTCCATCGCGCGGGTGTTGTGTCCCATCTCATTGAGGAAAGAAAAGGGGATATCCGCGGAGACGCGCTTTTTCTTTTCATTTCGTTCCATTCGTACCGCTCCTTTCGATTGCAGTATGTGCCGGAAGCATGATATAATACGGATACAAACCGGAAAAAGGAGCGCCGTGAGGAATGGAGCTTATTAAAAATAAAATTTATCGCTGCCAGATCAGCGATTATACCGCGGATGGCACGGGGTTCGCCAAAATCGGGGGACGCGCGGTGTTTGTCCCGCGCACCGCCGTGGGCGACCAGTGTGACGTGCGGCTTGTCAAGGTGACGAAAAACGTTGCGTTTGGCCGTGTGGAAAAGCTGGTTGCGCCTTCCGGCACGCGCATAGAACCTGCCTGTCCGGCGGCGGGACGGTGCGGGGGCTGCTGTTACCAGCACATCACCTACGAGGAGGAGCTGCGTGCGAAGGGGAAAAAGGTGCGCGACGCGCTGACTCGTATCGGCGGGCAGGACGGAAGCAAGCTGCTTGGCATTACCGGCGCGCCCGCTACCGTGCATTACCGGAACAAGGCGCAGTATCCGGTCGGACGGGATAAGGAGGGCGGTATCGTCACCGGCTTTTATCGGTCGCGCAGCCACGAAATCGTGCCGGTCGAGCGCTGCCTGATCCAGTCGGAAACAGCCGACCGCATTGCTGCGGTTGTACGCTCCTGGATGCAGGAGTTTGACGTGCCGCCGTATGATTACGGTGCAAACCGCGGTGCGGTGCGGCATATTTACGTCCGTGTAGGCGAAAAGAGCGGCGAGAGCCAGTTGACACTGATTACGGCGACACGCAAGATGCCCGCGCTGGAGGTACTCGTGAGCCGCCTGCGTGAAAGCGAGCCGGCGCTGACCGGTATTTTGCTTAACCACAACCAGCGCGGCGACAACGTAATACTCGGCGACCGGACCGATGTGCTGTGGGGGGAGGCCATGTTGGAGGACCGGCTTTGCGGACACTCCTTCCTGCTTTCGCCCGAGGCGTTTTATCAGGTTAACCATGCCCAGGCCGAGCGTCTGTACGCGTGTGCGGCGGACTTTGCGGGGTTGATGGGAGAGGAAACCGTGCTGGACCTGTACTGTGGCGCGGGGACGATCACGCTGACGCTGGCGGAACGGGCGAAAACCGTGATCGGTGTGGAGATCGTGCCGGAAGCGGTGGAGAATGCCAAAAGGAACGCGGCGCGGAACGGAATGGAAAACGTGGAATTCCTGTGTGCGGACGCAGGGCAGGCGGCGCGGCAGCTTGCCGGACGCGGCATCGATGTGCTGGTTGTCGACCCGCCTCGAAAGGGCTTGGACGAAGTAGCGCGAGACGCGATCCTGAAGATGCTGCCGCCGCGTGTGGTGTATGTATCCTGCGATCCGGCCACGCTCGCCCGCGACGTTGCGGAGCTGTGCGGCGCAGGTTATTGGCTGGAAAGGGCGCAGGCGTTTGACATGTTCCCGAGGACGAGCCATGTGGAGACGGTATGCCTGCTGCAACGATGAAAACGGAAAGAGGGGCTTTCGCTTTGCACCAAAAGGGAAAAGCTATGAAAGTTTATTTTGACAAAGAAGGGCTGATAGAAAGCCTAGAATTTTATCGTGATAACAATGCACGATATTTTTTGTTTTTTAGTGTCAGTTCGGTATATCCTTTTGTCAAATATGAAGAAGAACTGGCAGAAATAAATGATTACTGCCTGTTTGTATTATGCCAGCTTGAGAACAAATTAAAGGCGCTGATTGCTGAGTCGGAAGGCCGGTTTGAATTGGTAAAGGGTTACCGGCGCCAAAGGGAATACACGGTGGAAGAACTGGACGTTTTTTTTGATCCGGCATATATGTTTTCGCCAGTGACTACTTGGGAAAATCTTTCCCACGATATTAACAAAAATACAATGCTGCTGTTGCTTCTTTCATATTTGGAGTCCTCGCTCAATGAAATTGCACAATGGTTTTGTGAGGTATGTTCGATTCCTTTGGGAAAGAAACAGAAAGGAACCAACGAAATTGCGTTTTATATTCAAAAAATAGGCGAGTGTTGTCAGTGCGATTTAACAGAAACGCTGCAGAAGGAATTGTTGTATTTGGGCAGAGTAAGAAAAATAAGAAATCGGTTTGTTCATAAAGCGTGGGAGCAGGAGGAGGAGCAATACGATCAGTTTTATCTGTGTGACGTATTTCGAGTCGTGTCGATGATTTTTACCCAAATAGAAAGGGCGGCGTGCCATAAAGGAATCATTGAGGAAGACCAACTGTTCTCCAAAGGATAGAAATTTGTCCGTGTTGGAGCAGGAAAGGCATATTGTCTTCCAGAGAAAAGCCCGAGACGCGCAGAAATCAGAAAAGGCATGGCTTCGCCATGCCTTTTCCGTTATCCATTTAAGCAGCCGTTGCCGCCCATAAGAGCAGTCATCTCCTCGATTCGCTCCAGCGGGAACGGTGGTTCACACAATGGCTTCATGGCAATCGACATCAACTTCATCGGATTGTCATCCGCAGCCACCCGGTTGGAATGGAGCGTGCCACACCGGCGGCAGCGATGGATAACCGCCCATTCCCTGTTTTTGCGCACCCACACTGCGACGGGGTCCATGACGCCGCCGCAGTCTGCGGTACGGTCGCCGGGTTCATCGTCCAGATGCAAGCTTGACAGGCAGTTCGGACAATGGTTGCGGTGACCGCTGCCTGCGCCGACGGAGACGACCGGCCGCCCGCATACGCGGCAGGTAAAGCTTTCGGCACAGGGATGGGTTTTATAATAACCCTTTTCATACATTTTTCGTTTGTTTTCTCGGTTCATGGTTTGTTTGTCCTTTGTTATAAAATGATGGTTTCGCTTTTAGGACAACAAAAAATGGCCCGGGACGACGGGCCATTAAACTGTTCTGCTGAATAGATGGGGACGACAACATGCAGCCGCCGAAAAACGGCGGCAACGAAAAGGTTGCCCAATGAAAGGCAGGCCCGACTCTGTATCCGTAAAATCAGCACAGCAAAAAGCCCATCGTCTTGCGATGAGGAATTTTTGTCATCCTGTTATTTACGGATAGCCGACATCAAGCCACCACCTCTACTTTAATATTCTATCATAAGTATAGCATAAACAAAGCCGTTCCGCAAGGTTTTTTGCGGCGCCTGCTTAGCAGGTTGGGGAGCGCTTGCAGAATCCTATGTAGGTCATCCGAGCGCAACGTCAAGGATCATCATTACCAGAAAGCCAGCCATTACACCAAGTGTTCCAGGGTGGGAATGCTCTCCAAGGTGTGCTTCCGGGATCAGTTCCTCGACTACAACATACAGCATCGCGCCCGCGGCTGCGGAGAGCAGCCAGGGCATGAAAGGCGTAAGCTGCGCTGCAGCCAAAACCACCAGCACGCCGAAAATCGGTTCCACTACACCGGACAGCGCGCCGTAGAGAAAAGCGCGCGGGCGCGACAGCCCCTCTTGCTGCAATGGCAGAGACACCGCCGCGCCCTCGGGAAAGTTTTGGATGCCAATGCCGAGCGCCAGCGCACCGGCGGCCGCGATCAGGCCGGCCTCTCCGTTGTGCTGTGCCGCGCGGGCGAACGACAGGCCGACCGCCATACCCTCCGGTATGTTATGCAGCGTTACGGCGAGCACGAGCAGCGTGGTGCGCCGGAAAGAGGAGGGCAGCCCCTCGGCTCGGACGGCACCGCTGTGCAGATGCGGGAGCAGGCCGTCCAGCGCGAGCATGAGCAGAATGCCGAGGATAAAGCCGCCGGCGGCAGGGATCCAGCCGATCCCGCCAGCCGCCTCGGCCTCTTCAATAGCGGGGATCAGCAGGCTCCAAACCGAAGCCGCGATCATGACGCCAGCCGCAAAGCCGAGGAAAATACGCTGCAGCAACGCGCTCGATTTGCGGCGCAGGAAAAATACCATAGCGGCCCCCAGCGAGGTCATCGCAAAAGTAAAACCAGTGCCGGCCGCCGCCCAAACCAATGCTTGTATCATAAAAAGGCCTCCTTTCCGGATGGAAGTATGATAAAAAGTCCGTTCTGATAATAGAAAAGTTTATTGACAATTATAGTTAGCGAAAACCAACTACAATTATAGATATCCATGCCAAGACTGTCAAGGCAATGTCTGCCGCCTGAATATGGAGCGAATGCGTATACTTCATTATACATGCTTCGCGCACCCGCCGCAAGAGGGAGATATAGGGGATGGCGGGCATATTGGCGGAAAGGCGTCGCGGCTGCAGGGTCGTGCGGCAGGCGCCTTTTCCTTGCTGGTTTGCCGGTCGCTGTGGTATAATAAAAATAAATGCTATAAGGAGGAACCGAATATGCCGGTGTCACGGGAAAACGTTTTATATTTTGATCCCAACAGCGGGGAACAGGCCGCTGTTTTGAAATCCATCCTGGTACGGATGGGGGTGCGTATTCGAAATGTCGCGCCGGAGGCAGCAGGACAGACGATTGGCTGTCTGCTTGGCCGCAAGGGGTTCGATGCGCGCGAAGCGCCGGAGACGCCGGCGCTGGCTGAGCCCGTGCTGGTGCTGGATGGTTTTACGGATAAGCGTCTGGAGATCCTGCTGCGTGAAATGAAAAAGAACGGCGTATCCATCCCGTATAAAGCGGTCGTGACAGAGACGAATCTGGGCTGGCTGTTCCACCAACTGTATGACGAGCTGGCGGCGGAGCATGAGGCGATGAGCAAATGATCGAACGCGAGATAGCAGACTTTGATTTGGAGCAGATCGCTCGGTCGGGACAATGCTTCCGCTTTCGGGAGCTGGGGGAAAAAAGGTACTCGGTCGTTGCGGGAGGGAAGTATATCGAAGTCTGCCAGGAAGGGCGGCTGGTGCGGTTCGATTGTTCGGAGGAAACATTCGAGTCGGTCTGGCGAGGATATTTTGACCTGGATGCGGACTATGGCAGGTATAAGCGGGCGGTCGCTAAGCGGGACCAATACCTACAGCGTGCGGTTGCGGCGGGATGCGGGCTGCGCATCCTACGGCAGGAGCTGTGGGAGACCATCGTGTGCTTTATCATATCCCAACAGAACAATATCGGGCGCATCACGAAATGCGTCGAAAATTTATGTTCCCTTTTTGGGGAAATCTGCTATAATAGGAGTGGACAGGTATACAATGCTTTCCCGACGGTCGAACGCCTTGCCGCCTGCACGCTGGAGGAGTTTGCGCCCATCCGTCTGGGCTATCGGGCGAGATACATACTGTCCGCCGCACGGCAGGTTGTATCGGGCGAAGTAGACCTGGAGGCTGTCCGGCATATGGACTATGCCCATGCCCGCACCGAGCTGATGCGACTGTCCGGAGTGGGGCGCAAGGTAGCGGAATGTATTTGCCTGTTTGCGCTGCATCATATCGATGCGTTCCCAATCGATACGCATATCCGGCAGGTATTGGATGCCCACTATCCCAAGGGCTTCCCGTTAAAGCGCTATCGGGGATTTGCGGGCGTTATGCAGCAGTATGCATTTTATTATGAACTTGTGACAAACTGAAGCAAAGGAGTGTAGGAATATGGCGGTTTTAACCATTACAAAGGATAATTTTGAACAGGAGGTACTGCAGTCGGACAAGCCGGTTCTGCTCGATTTCTGGGCGAGCTGGTGCGGCCCGTGCCGCATGGTTTCTCCAATTGTGGACGAGATCGCGGAAGAGCGCGCGGATATTAAAGTCGGCAAAATCAATGTGGACGAACAGGGCGCGCTCGCGCAGGAGTTCGGCGTAATGAGCATTCCGACACTGGTCGTAATCAAGGACGGCCAGCCCGCGAATAAAGCGGTCGGCGCGATGCCCAAAGCCAATATTCTTGCGCTGCTGTAAAAAAGAAAACGGAAACGGGAATTTCCCGTTTCCGTTTTCTTATCAGCCGTCCGGACGCGCGCCAGAAACAGCGTTAAGTGGGGATATCGCCGAGCCGGTAGATTGTCAGGGAAATGTTGCTGTAAAAATACGTGCTTCCGCTGCCAATGACCCGCAGCGTGGCAGGGGCGGAGGAAACCGCTACCGGCGATGTGAACGCAATGCTTACAGTTTCGGTCGAAGTGTGGAAGTTATGCGATGCGGAAGCGCCAGCGACAAAGGACCCGTTTAACTCAAGCGTAAAGCTGATATTATAGGGGAATGTCACACCGCTTCCAGGCGCCATGCCGCCGTCAAAGACCACGGCATAAACGCCGGGATGGTTGATGGTGAAAATTGCGCTGTTGAGCTCGTGCGAGATGGAAGTGCCGTAGGAAAGTGCGTTCCGGTCAAAAATCAGGGCGTTATTTTCTGTGCCGCCGGGGTGCGAGGGGATGGAATAGGCGGATAACAGGTTGACCGTCGCACCGCTTTGGCCATCCTGCCCTCTGGGAATCGTAAAATCGAGTACAGCGTCTTTTTCCGTACCCGAGTTGACGACGCTGGCTTCGGTGCCGGGATCTCCGGTGGTAACTGTGCCGACACGGACGGTGGCGGCATCGCCATCTTCACCGGTTGGGCCGGTTGCACCCGTGGGACCAGTGGGGCCGGTTGGTCCGGTTGGACCAGTTGCACCCGTGGGACCGGTGGGTCCAGTTGCTCCGGTGCCAGTTGCGCCAGTCGGGCCTGTGGGACCTGTTGCACCTGTGGGACCGGTCGGCCCAGTCGCACCGGTACCCGTCACGCCCGTAGGTCCGGTAGGTCCGGTCGCGCCAGTTGGACCGGTTGCACCCGTGGGACCAGTGGGTCCAGTTGCTCCGGTGCCAGTTGCGCCTGTCGGGCCTGTGGGACCCGTTGCACCTGTGGGACCGGTCGGCCCAGTCGCACCGGTACCCGTCACGCCCGTAGGTCCGGTAGGTCCGGTCGCGCCAGTTGGACCGGTTGCACCCGTGGGACCAGTGGGTCCAGTTGCTCCGGTGCCAGTTGCGCCAGTCGGGCCTGTGGGACCTGTTGCACCTGTGGGACCGGTCGGCCCAGTCGCACCGGTACCCGTCACGCCCGTAGGTCCGGTCGGTCCGGTCGCGCCAGTCGGCCCCGTGGGGCCAGTAGGTCCAATTGCGCCGAAGCCGGTAGCACCCGTGGGACCTGTCGGTCCGGTAGCACCGGTGGGGCCGGTCGGCCCTGTCGCGCCGGTGGGGCCGGTCGGGCCGCCGGCGGGCCCTGTTGCGCCTGTTGCGCCTGTCGCGCCTGTTGCGCCTGTCGCACCCGTCGCGCCCGGGAAACCTCCCGGCCCCTGAGGACCGGTCGCACCCGTAAAGCCGCGCGGCCCCATCGGACCACGTTCGCCGCGATACCCGCGCGGGCCTTCAGGTCCTGTCGGGCCTGTGGGACCGGGCGGGCATTGCTGGCCGCCGCATGTGCCGCCGCAGATCTTATCCATCCACTTGTCGGAGGAGCAGCCGGAACCGTCCCGTCCAACAAATTGTGAGCGATCGTACATGTCTTTCTTCCTTTCGGGAAATTTGCCGGATAATATCATTCGGCACTGCATTCTATGCGTGGGGGCGGTCTCCGGTCACTCCGCACCGGAGGCGCGCTGCGCAAAATACCGGCGGTTGTAGGCGACTGCGGGGGAATCCGGCCAGAAAGCCGCGGCATGCTCGTTCCATGCGGCGGCTTCGTCATGCTGCCCCAAGTGGTCGCAGCACACGCACAGCCCCAGACAGGGGATATACCCATAGCAGGAAACCTGCACAAAACCGCCCCGTTCTGTCCTGCGCGGCGCACGCAAGGCGGTTTCGTACCAGAACCTGGCCAAGGCATAATGCTCCTCCTGCAATTCAAGCGCGGCGAGCGCACAGCAGGTTTCCCCGCGCGGTTCATCCATGGAAAAGGACAGAAGCAGGGCGGCTTTCGCTTCGTCCCGTTGCCCGAGCGTGCAGAGGCAGTCGGACAGGTTGCGGCAGGCCTCTATCCGGTTTTCGGGCCAACCGTCCGGACGGGATAGGAAATCACGGAACGCAGCCACAGCCGCGTCCCACTGCTGATGCGCCATCAGCTCGCGCGCATAATAAAACTGCTCGCGCGCGGTCAGTGTTCCTTTTTCGGCGCGCTGCTTTTCATAAATATCAAGATTGCGGCGGCTGTCTGTTTTCCGCTCCTTGCGGTGTTCGACAGCTGCGTCCGCATACAAAATGCGTCCTTGTGGGGTGATGCACTCATGCACCGCACCCTGCCAGGTAAATCCGGCTGCCCGCCGGAGCAGGCGCTCCCGAAAATAAACAAACGTCGGCTTGCCCTGCGGGTCGAACGCCACATGATAGGGAAGCATGACAACGTCGGCGGCTGCTTCCGCAAGCTGTTGCTTGAGCGCGGCAAAGCCCGCGCGGCTCTCCGGCGGTATCACATCGTCCGCGTCCAGCCACAGGATATAATCGCAGCCCGCCTGCGCGAACGAATAATTGCGCGCAGCAGAAAAATCATTGCACCAGGCAAAGTCCAGCACCCTGCCGTATTGTGACGCGATGGCCCTGGTCTGGTCGGAGGAACCAGTATCGACAATAATGATCTCGTCTGCGATCCCCTGCACGCTGTCCAGACAGCGCGCCAGCACCGCCTCTTCATCCTTCACGATCATGCAAAGACTAATGGAAACCATAAAAAAACCCTCCCGCGCAGTCTATGCTGCGCGGGAGGCGGGGGACAGCGCACGGAGCGGAAAAGGGGAAGCGCGACGGTCAAAAATCGTGACGGAAGCCGCCGCTGCTGCCCAGATGCTCCAAAGTGGAAATGACAAGCTCGATCTGTTGAAAGCATTCCGGATCGGAAAGGCTGTCGTCGCGGATATAGCCCTTGATCCGGTTGAGCGCGCGGTAATAAATAGAATCCATCAGCTTATTGACGTCCACTCCGATGAGGGACGGGAATTCCACGCGGATATCCTGCTTGGAAAGGACCTCGCGGAATACCTCCAGAAATAATTCGTTTTTCTCCAAAGCAATCACCTCAAGACTATTATAAGGGAAATACCCTTCAAAATCAATAAGGAATATATCCTTGAGCCATACTTGCTTTGAGGTGAATAGCATGTATGAGCATATGAGAGGGATGCGAAACGACAAGGATATGAGTCAGAAACAGGTGGCTGATTTGCTACAGGTGCATCAAACAACATATTCAGACTATGAGTTAGGCAATATCAGCATTCCAGCACAACAATTAAAACGTCTTGCTGAATTTTATGATACCAGTATTGACTATCTGCTGGATTTTACAGATGAGCGAAAACCCTATCCGCGCAGGAAAGAATAAAAGGAAACGGCACCACCCTCCCTTTTTTTCGTGTTGCATGACTTGGTTTTTTGGCGTTTTTGATGCTTGTTTAGAAAAATAAAAATGCGTTTCAAAAACACTCAAAACCCGCGCCACGTCTTGATGAAATGAAAAAAACCGCACAGCGCTGAACATCATTGCGCGGCACCTGCTGACCAGCGACAGCGGCATCTATTGTTCCAATGTCGAGACGAGCTGCTGGGGCGACAGGGATTAGACCGTGATCTGCATCCGGCCCGGCAAAATCCCGGTTTTCGATCTGGGAGCAGGGTACAATGCGGATAGGTAGGAACAGCGCGGCATGGCTCTTGCTGCAAGTCAGTGTGGTCTGCGGGCAACTGCCGTACCATGCGCCCAAATTGCTCGGAAGCAATTATGCGCGCACACAGGATGCGTTTCAGAAGCTATGCCGCGCGGGGTATCTGGAAGTTGTCAAGGCACCAGGGCACAAGAGCTTTTTCGTTACAGATTCCGGATTTGAAGCCTATTGCCGCTTGAGGCAAAAAGACCGTAGGAAGTCGAACGCTTTCATCTGGGACAAGCCGACGGGCACGCACAGCATCGAAAAGGCGGTTCGGCGCAGCCGCACCAACGAGGCGCGGCTGTTCTTCGTCCTGCTTTGCAGGCGCAAGTATCAGACATCCTTACAGATTAAGCGCGAACAGGAACGACAGGCTGTCCGCAGCACAGACAGCCTGAAATATTCCCGGTTTGTCGGCTGCATCTATGATGAAGAACGTTTTCTCCATCTGGTGTACCACTTCGGGAACGGCAACCAACGGCTCAATCCCAACGGCGAGAAAAACGCCGCCGTGCGGCTGGTCGGGGCAATGATGTCGTTTGAGAAAGTGATCCTCGTCGAAACGCCCGAAGCGATCGCAGACATTCTGGAATATTCGCTCTGGGCGCTGAAAAAGGCTCCACGTTCACTCCGGCATATGAAGATGAACTCCATATTACATGGGAGGACAACGCAATCCTGCTGCCGTTGGATGGGTTGGCACAAGCCCTTGTGCAGCACTTTGACCGGAAGGGCTGGTGCGTTACCATTGCGCAGATGGAAGAGCAGGAGGAAGAAAAGGCAGGCATTACACTATCCCTTCTTCATGGGCAATGGATGGAACTGCTGGAGTATCTCGCGCAGGAGCCTGACCCGGAAGCGCCGGTGCGTATTATCGCGTGGGATTTTCAGCAGCCGGTGCTGCGGCAGCGGGGTACGCTGCCGACAAAAGCGCGGGTCGGGGTGTGACTGTTACAAGCGAAATAACAAAGCGGTACGGGATGCTCCGTACCGCTTTGTTATGTATTTACTTTCGTTTGTTGCTACGGCCGAACAGATAGTCCAGCGATACCTGATAATAGTCGGCTAATTTGACTGCCAGATCGAACGGCAATACACGTTCCCCGCGCTCGTACTTGGAATAAAGGGATTGATCGCACAAAATAATTTCTGAGATCTGCTTTTGCGTCAGGTCAGCATCTTCACGCAAGTCTCGGATTCTGAGATTCATAACCATCACCAAGGTAACGATAACAAAGTTTTTTTCTTCTTCCGCAAACACACAATCAAGTTCTTTGCTGCTTTTTCCTCGTACATAGGCATCTCGCCAGAGCTGGCTTTTCAAGTAAAATCCACTTGAATTGTCTATACGAGTCTTTTGCGAAAGCGATCTGCTGCAGATAATTGATAGAAACTGGATTCGAGGAAAATATGCCTTGCCTTTATTCGCTGTCCCTGCTCCCGCATAGCCTATAAACAACATAGTTAGCAACTTTGTGTACTTCGCTCTATTCAAGGAAAATAAAATGAAATCCTAAACGGTGTGCCTTTCCTTGATACGCTTGACAGCATAGCCCAATCGAACAATAGCCTCCACAAGCATCGCAGGGATAGACATGGAACAGAAATGCGTGAAATCATATCCCTCATAGTACATAGTTTGAACGACTTCAGCTATCGTTTGCTCGCCTTCCCCAATGCTTCCAAACTAAAGGGGATTAAACAAGCGCTGTCCAGACCGGCACCAAGCTGAAGTGATGGCCTAATTTTATTCCAAGACAAAGGTGTGACCTCCGCCCTTCATTTGTCTTGACAACAGATCACTGCCGTCCTTTCTTCTGCCGATTGCGGAAGTCCTTTTCGATGTCATCCGTCCAGTGCTCATTCAGAGGCACGCTGCTGATAGAATAAAAATAGTACAAGTCAAAATGAGCAAATTCCCAATAAGCAATAGATGATACAATAGAAGTATAGTCTTGAAAGAGGATCTCATTATGCAAAGCAGCATGACAAACGGTTTAAACTGGATTCAGTCCAGTACTATCTTGATCATAAAGAACTTAGTGTTCGTGGCTGTGCTCAGAATCTCGGTGTAGGTGACAGCACTCTGACGAAATGGCTGAAGAATTTCAGGGAGTCTGGAAATATCCCTATTCATGGCTCCGGTAATTACGCTTCTGATGAGCAGAAAGAGATTGCCCATTTGAAACGTGAGCTTCGTGATGCCTAGGACACACTCGATGTGCTAAAAAGTTATCAGCATTTTGGGAAAATAACAGAAGCCATTTATATAGAGGTTTCTGAAAAGACGGAAGCTGCCAGAAAACAGGATCGCCGGGTTTCCGTTTCCGGAATGCTGAACTATTTAGGCGTTTCGCGGTCTGGATACCGTTCATGGTTGAAACATACCCCTACCGATACGGAAAAGCGCAGGGAATACATAAAAGCCAAAATACAGGATATTCATGATGAATCCAAGCAAAACTACAGAACTCCCCAAATCACCAGAAAGTTGCGTCAGAATGGAGAGATCATCCCAGAACGTAGAACGTACTGTTGGGAAATATATGAAGGAAATGGGGATCAAGGCCAAATGGGTGAAACCGTGGACGATCACTACCATAGATTTCGATTTCAACAACGAACTTCAAAATATCCTGAATGAACAGTTTACTCCTGATCGTCCAAATGCGGTATGGTGTAGCGATATTACATATATCTTGACAAACAAAGGCTTTGTCTATCTGACAAGCATTATAGATCTGTTTTCCTGAAAGATTATTGCTTGGACACTCAGTCAGATTTGAGAGGTATCCTGTGTGATTGACACCATTGGTAAAGCGAAAGCCAGACGCAGCACAGAACTATCGTTAATCATCCACAGTGACAGAGGAAGCCAGTATGTATCCCAGGCATAGCGAGAAGCTACTGCAAAAATGCAGCGCAGCTACTCGAAAAAGGCTTTTCCGTGGGATAATGCATGCATCGAATCGTTTCACGCGCTTGTCAAACGGGAATGGCTGAACCGGTTTAAAATACAGGATTACCGGTAGGCGTATCGTCTGGTATTCGAGTACATCGAAGCTTTTTACAATACCAAACGTATCCACTCATGTCGCCAAATGACTTTGAATTACTTTATGAGCAAACACAGACAAACTGTTCTTAGTAAGTTAAGTTGAGGATTAACTTCTCTTTTTAACTGGTGCTAAATCTTGACATAGGACCATTAGTGTTTTACCTGTATCGTTGTATGAAAAAATAGTATCAGGTGAAATTACGCTTCATGATTGGATGAAAAACGCCAAGCGGCTGGGGCTGGATGCGGCAGATATCAGTACAGTTATGCTGAAAGAACACACGCCAGTTTATCTGAACCGTGTAAACAGGTTGATTGATGAAATCGGTATTCCGATAGCGATGGCATCCGCCTACCCAGACTTCACACATCCGGACGCTTTGCAGCGCGAACGCGAACTGGAATACTTGAGGCGGGATATCGCAATGTGTTCAGAACTGAGGTTGCAATATGTTCGCGTGCTGGCGGGACAAGCTCATCTGGAAACTAGCCGCGAAGAAGGCATTCGTTGGGCAGTAGAAATGCTGCGCCGCGCCGCGGTTACGGCCGCTAAATTTGGCGTAACACTGGTTTATGAAAATCATTTCAAGCCAACGGTATGGGAGTATGCCGATTTCAGCTTTCCAATCGATATTTTCCTCGAAATTGCCCTGAAAATTAAAGGAAGCGGTGTAAAACTGAATTTTGACACTGGCAATGTGACGGCACTGGGCTTGGACCCAATTCCCATTCTAAAAAAAATATATCCCGATGTGGCGACAGTCCATATTTCAGATATGGCAGAGTTGGGTAAATTTGCTCCGGTTGTTATCGGTACTGGCGTGACCCCGAACAAAGAGATATTGGCGTATCTGAAACAGCAAGGCTTTAATGGGTTGGTCTGCATAGAAGAAGCAAGCGGAACAGGATATGATGGTATCCGTAAGGCCGTAGAATTTGTTCGAAGCGCATGGGAGGAGGCGTTATGAAAGCGTTAGTAGTAATAGAAAACGGATTGGCCGAGATGCGCGAAGTGAAAACACCGGACTATGGAGCGGATGAGGTGTTGGTTCGCGTAAAGGCCTGCGCAATCTGCGGTAGTGATGTTCATGGCTATGACGGGTCGAGTGGTCGCCGTCAACCACCGATCATTATGGGGCACGAGGCAGCTGGAATGATCGAATGTATTGGAGAGCGTGTGACACGGTACAAACCGGGCGACCGAGTCACGTTCGATTCAACAGAGTACTGTGGTTCATGTTATTATTGCCGTAAAGGCATGGTGAATCTGTGCATGCATCGTCGCGTACTCGGCGTCCATTGCGCGGAATATAGCCGCGACGGTGCTATGGCGCAATATATTGCAGTGCCAGAAAGGATTCTATATCATATACCAAATACGGTTTCCTATCAGCAGGCTGCGATGGTCGAGCCGCTGTCAATCGCGGTGCATGCAGTTGCACAGTCGCCGATTCACTTGGGCGATAGAGCAGTGGTTGTCGGTTGCGGGACGATCGGACTAATGCTTATTCAGGTGCTCAACGTTTCCGGCTGTACGCAGATTATTGCACTGGATATGGATGACGGCAAACTGGCCATGGCAAAAGAGCTTGGTGCACAAGCAACAATTAACACAAAACAAGAGAACACCCGCCAACGGGTTCTTGAACTGACTGAAGGGCGCGGCGCGGATGTTACCTTTGAGGCAGTGGGTATACCGGCAACGTTTGATACTGCACTGTCCTGTACGAAAAACGGCGGCGGAGTGGTTCTTGTCGGTAATGTATCACGTGAGGTGAAAATGAATCTGCAGAGCGTCGTCACCTCGCAGATTACTCTTTATGGTTCCTGTGCTTCCGCAGGTGAGTATGACGTCTGTCTGTCACTGATTGCGTCTGGAAAAATTAATGTGGACCGTATGATTAGTGCAACTGTTCCTTTGGAAGAGGGCGATGAATGGCTCAAGCGGCTTCATAACGCGGAACCAGGTCTGATGAAGGTCGAATTGCTCCCGTAAAAATAGTGCAGAATACAATACAAAAAAGAAAGAGAAAAAGAACAAAGTTGACAGAAAAGGAGAGTTACTGATGAAACGGACATTAAGCTGGCTGTTATGCGGAACGATGATACTGGGATTGCTTATAGGTTGTGGGAATAATAACGATACCCAGAGTAGCGAGGGTTCTTCGAATGATACTATCAAGATTGGTTATTTCGGACCTTTGACAGGCGGGTCAGCGCAACTGGGGCAAGCGGCGCTTAATGGTGCTCAATTAGCGGTTAACCAGTTGAATGAAAAGGGAGGCATCTTAGGCTGTCAAGTCGAGATTGTATCATATGATGATAAGTCGTCTCCGGAGGAAGCGGTAAAGGCGGCAACCAAACTGGTACAGGTGGACAAAGTCAATGCGATTTTTGGTTCGCTGCACAGCGCTAATGTGCAGGCAGCAGCGCCGGTGGTCGAAGAATCTCAGACTTTGCTCGTTAGTGGGGGTACGTCACCAACATGGCTTCAACAGGGATATACCTATCTGTTCCGCTCGATTGCTAATGCGAATACTGCAAGTAAGCAGCTTGCGCAATATGCTAATGACGAAGGGCTGAAGAAAATCGCGACATTTACAAGCAATGACGAGTACGGTACTTCTGGTGCGGATGCCTTCAAAGCAGCCTGTGCGGATTATGACATTGAGTTCGTTGCAGCGGAAACGATGGCAAACGGTGATCGTGATTTTACTGGGCAGTTTGCGAAAATCAATGCGGCCTCTCCGGATGCGGTGCTAGTATGGTGTTTGTCCGATGATATGGGAGCGGTTACGAAGCAACTGCGTCAGTCCGGCTTCTCGGGTACGATTTTAGGTCCGGAAGGTTATTCTATGCCGGAGATTCTTAACGTTGCAGGTGATACGGCCAATGGAGTATGCTTCGCAGCGCAGTATCTGATCTATGAGGATCCGGAAGAAGCGCAGGACGAGAATATGAGGGTGTTTCTCGAAGACTATATTGCTGAATTTGGCGCTGCTCCAGCTTCGGATAACGCCTGCCGCGCCTATGACGGTATAAATATGATTGCGGTTGCGATGGAGGACTCTGGCGCAGATCATGGCCAGGAGTTGCGCGATGCGTATAATGACATCGATGGCTATGTTGGTCTGGCTGGCACATTCTCCTATAAGGGAGGCAACGGCGAGGGAATTGATGTAATGCGTATTTTCAGGATTGAAGACGGTAAGTACTGGGAAGCTGAATAAACAATCGGAAACGAATAGAGCGGCCGGTTCGATAGCCTGAGCTGGCCGCTGCTTACAAGAAATAAAGGAGTAAGCTTATGTTTTTGCAGTTGTTGGTCGGGGGAATAGCCGTTGGCTGTATCTATGCGCTGATCGGCCTTGGATATAGCCTGATTTACAGCGCTTCCGGATTGATGAGCTTTGTGCAGGGCGAGATATTCATGCTGGGCGCTTACGTTGCATTCACTATTTATGTTGGATGTAAAATTCCGTTTATTTTTGCAGTATTCATTGCGATTGCAATTATGTTCGTTTTCGGTATGTTGATGGAACGAAGTATGATCAGTCCGCTTCTCAAACGAGGTGCCGGTCAAATACATATTGTTATCGCTACGATTGGCCTATCTATTTTTCTGAAAAATTTTGCCATGATTGTATGGGGTACTGATGTTAAAAATTTTCCGTCTGTATTTGGAGAATTTCCATATCAAATCGGAGTAGTATCTATTTCACCTCAGCAGCTCGTGATCATGTTGGTCACGATCGTTTGTATGATTTTACTACATTTGTTTATGAACAAGACCCGTATGGGTACAAGTCTGCGCGCCGCAGCACAGGATCCGATGGCAGCGGGTGTTGTGGGCATCAATGTACCGTTCACGGTCGGTATGGCGTGGGCGCTTGCTGCCGTACTTAGTGCGATCGCAGGTATCCTTTTGGCACCGATCTACGGCGTATATCCAAAGATGGGTGCGATCCTTTCGACAAAAGGATTTGCAGCGGCTGTTCTGGGCGGCTATGGCAATATGTATGGCGCAATTATTGGTGGTCTGATCGTCGGTGTTGTAGAGACGATGGCAGCAGGCTATCTTTCTTCGTCTTTTAAGGATATCATTTCCTTCGGTGTGCTGATTGTTGTTCTATTCGTCATGCCTCATGGTATTTTGAAAGTGAAAGCGGATTAAGGGGAGGGTAAAAAATGAATCATATTATGAAAGCCCTGTCCAATGTGAAAACACAACGCACGATTGGAGCCGTACTGCCTGCATTGGTGATGATTTATCCGGTTTTGTTCCGTGAAGCGATATATATGCATCTGATTCTCTGTACGCTGGGCATCTATATTATTGTCAATACTGGCTTTGACGTCCTGTTTGGCTATTCCGGACAGATTTCACTTGGGCAGGCAGGGTTTTATGCGATTGGAGCGTATTTCAGCGCTATCCTTAGTAAAACAGGCGTGCCGGTTCTGCTGGCAATGCTGATCGGCGGTATCTTTGCAGCGGCAATTGGCTATATTCTGGCACTCCCTTGCTCAAAACTTGTACACCACTTTCTCGCAATGGTAACAATTGGATTTGGGGAAATTGTTCGTCTGTTGGCAATCAATGGCCCGACGCAACTGACCGGCGGTGCAAATGGAATCGGTGGTATCCCTTCGGTTACTTTGTTCGATTTCAAGCTGAATACCAACGCGAGATATTTATATTTTGTGCTTGCACTGGTACTTCTCAGTCTGTTGGTTAAACGTCGGATTATAGATTCGCGCGTTGGACGGGCGATGCAGGCAATCAAATGTAATCCAGATGCCAGTGAGGCATTTGGTATGAAACTGTCACATTATAAAGCGTTGGCTTTTACTGTTGCAGCGTTTTACGCCGGTATCGGCGGTGCGGTTTACGCACATATGGTGCGTTTTATCAGTCCAGAGACCTTCTCGGCAGACCAGTCGAGTATGTTTCTTGTGATGTTGCTTGTCGGCGGCATGGGTACCCTCTGTGGGCCCTTAATCGGTTCTGCGCTTGTAATAGCAATTACAGAATTTCTGCAGCAGTTCGGTACATATCAGATGCTGATCTATGGTGCGCTGATTATTTTTGTACTCTTTTTTATGCCGAATGGTATTGCAGGAACGGTATATAACCGTTTTTATTTTCTGTTTCATAAGGTTCCTGTGCGAAATGCCACAAGCAAGCAGGGGGTGGAGTAAATGGAGGAACTATTAAAGGTTAACCATGTTACAATGAAGTTTGGTGGTCTGAAAGCAATTAATGAATTGGACATGAGCGTTTCTAAAGGTGAAATTCATGGTTTGCTTGGTCCAAATGGCTCAGGTAAAACCACATGCTTTAATGTAATATCGGGAGTATATCAGCCTACGGAAGGTAATGTATTTCTTGAGGGTAAACAAATTAACGGTAATGAAAGATACGCAATTAACGAGCTTGGTATTGCTCGTACATTTCAGCATATCAGCTTGTTCTCGACCATGAGTGTATTGGAAAATGTTATCGTTGGGCAACACTGCCGTACAAAATCTGGCCTTGTATCTGCAATTCTTCGGACAAAGAAAGAACGTCAGGAAGAGCAAAAGATGGTTGAACGTGCATATGAGTTGCTCGATTTTGTAAACCTTACCCATCGCGCAGGCGAGCTGGCCTGCAATTTACCTTATGGTGAACAGCGCCTGCTTGAGATCGTCCGTGGTCTGGCGAGTGCTCCTAAACTGATGATGTTGGATGAAGCCTCAGCTGGCATGAATTCAACGGAAAAAAAGGATTTGATACAAATCATCCGCGCAATCAGCCAGCAAGGAATTACTGTGCTCATGATTGAGCACGATATGAAATTGGCGATGAGTCTGTCTGATGAAATAACCGTGCTGGATCACGGATCAAAAATCGCGGAGGGGCCTCCGGCGGATATTCAGAAAAATCAGCAGGTAATAGAGGCATACTTGGGGAAAGGAGGAGTCGCCCGTGCCAAATAAGCTGGAAATTTGTAATTTGGAGCACAAATACGGTGCGATTCAGTCGCTCAAGGGTGTCAGCTTGGAAGTAAATGAAAATGAGATTGTTGCGTTGATCGGCGCAAACGGCGCCGGTAAGACGACACTACTGCGTTGCATCTCAGGCATTTTGAAGCCGAGTAAGGGAGAGATTCGCTTTGAGGGCAAAAGTATCGCTGGCTTGCCGGCCTACAAAGTTGCCAAATACGGCATTGCGCAAGTGTTGGAATCTCGCCATGTGTTCCCCAAGTTGACCGTTATGGAAAATATAGAGATGGGAGCCTTTCTGAAAAAAGATAATCAGCGTATGCAAAGCGATATTGAAAAATGGTTTGAGGTTTTTCCGCGTCTGAAAGAACGCATTTGGCAGACGGCTGGTACACTGTCAGGCGGTGAACAGGAGATGCTTGCAATGGTGCGTGGACTGATCTCTAATCCGAAACTACTCATCCTAGATGAACCGTCAATGGGTCTTGCACCAATTTTTATCGATGAAATTTTCAATATCATCCCGCGACTTCAGAAAATGGGCACAACAATTTTACTGGTCGAACAAAATGCCAGTATGGCTTTGGCGATAGCTGATCGCGGCTATGTTATGGAAACAGGGAATATCACGCTTACTGACACCGGACGGCGGTTGCTTAATAATGATAAAGTGCGTAAAATGTACTTGGGGGAAGAGTAACCAACTGATACCGAATCACGCAGACCGAACCGCTTTTGCGGTCCGGTCTTGCGCCTTTTTTCAGGAGGCTGGCAATGAATAGAATTCGAAGCTTTTTTCGCTATTCTCTGGGACGGAGACTGGCACTGTACTTTACATTGATGATGTTGTTGCCGCTATCGGCGGCAGGCATGACCGTTTATCGTGCATCGGATATGAGGATGAATAACAGCGCGTTGCAGCTATCAGCGCAGATTGTCAGTAATGTGGCGCTTGATCTGGATCAACTGCTCACAGATGCGAAGAGTATGATCGATTTGGTCATCAGGGACGATACGATTCAGCATCATATTAACCGCGTGTTTAATTCCGAAAATAATACCGAAGATGTGCAGATATCGCTGAATCTTCGGTTAAAACAGTTGGGCGAATATTATAAAAATATTTATGGGGTATATTTGATTTTGGACAATGGTATGGTGGCGAAGTCGCGCTATTATTCCATTCACGAAGAGTTGGAATTGCCGGCCGATTTTTATCGGCAAGCGCGGAACCATTCAGATGTGAAATGGAGGCTTTGCCCGACAGGCTCCATGATTGTAAACAATATGGGGGCGGGGGTATTGAGCGCAGCCGCTTCTCTTACGGACAAAAGCACTGGTCTGCCATGCGGCATAATTATAGTGGATATTCGGTTGGAAACGATCCGAAAAATGGTGAATGTGTACCTTGGAGAGAATGGGAATGTATTTTTGATGGATCGCAGTGGAAACGTATTGATGGAACAAATGGAAGACGATGGACAAAGAGAGACAGTTTCTGAGTTTATCCGCGGGACGGTAATTGGTGAAGAAACTGAGATTCATGACAATGCACATTTTTTTATCCTTTCCAGCCGTCTGCCGGAAAGCGGATGGACTTTAACCGGATTAGTACATAAGAATTTTATTCGGCAGAACAGCCGTCAGATATTAAAAATACTGCTTTGGATTGCATTAATTGCATGTTTAATTAATCTTCTGGTATCGCGCCTGCTGCGCGCCTATGAACTGCGACCTATTCACTCGATGATGCAATTCGTTGGCCAAGTGGAGAAAGGTGATTTTGACACACCGCTTTTTGTCGTGCGTGACGATGAAATAGGTGCTTTGGCAGTTAGCATGAAAAAAATGACTCTGCATATCAAAGAATTGCTTCATACTGTGCGGCAAGAACAGGAGCGGTTTAGATGGGCAGAATTCAAGGCACTTCAGGCGCAGATTAACCCACATTTTCTATATAATACGCTTGATTCCGTAAAGTGGTTGATCTGGGAGGGGGAGAATAAGAAGGCAGATGACATGGTGACTGCATTAACGAAATTCTTCCGAATTGGCCTTAGTGGAGGGTGCGATTTGATTCCGGTCGAATGCGAAATCGCTCATGTGGAAAGTTATCTTAAAATTCAGAAAATACGTTATAGCAGAGAATTCGAGTATACAGTTTATCTGGACCATAGCATTTCTGGATGTATGGTGCCCAAGCTGATACTGCAGCCGCTGGTGGAAAATGCACTATATCACGGCATCAAACCTGCAAGGAGAAAATGCCGACTATTCATTAATGCACTTCAACAGGAGGATACTATTCTCCTGGAAGTGCGGGATGACGGTGTGGGTATTCCGCAGAATCAGCTTCAACAGTTGGGAAAATTATTGAAGTATGGTCGGAAATATCCATCAGAGAGTTATGGCCTGGGAAATATATGCGATCGTATACATATCCTGGCAGGTGAGGAATACGGTATAGAGATCGTGAGTGAATTGGGGATAGGGACTTCAGTTCGTCTTCACCTGCCGCTAAAATTAGGAGGAAATGAGAATGTATCCAGTACTGCTCGCAGATGATGAGGAAATTATTCGCGAAGGAATACGTCGAGCGGTTCCTTGGGAGTCTCTCGGACTCGCTTTGGAGGTGGTAGTTGAAGATGGGCAGAAAGCGCTATCGTGCGCTGCGGAGAATCAGTTCGAAATTGTAATTACAGATATTCGAATGCCGTGCATGGATGGCTTGGAAATGATTCGGGTGCTTCGCCGACATAATCCTGACTGTCGGATTGTTATTTTGACTGGACACGAAGAATTTGAATATGCGCGCACGGCTTTACAGTTAGGTGTTTCCGAGTACTTGTTGAAGCCCGTAGATATATCCGAATTGTGCAGCGTATTAACCAAACTTGTTCAGGAATTAGATCAAATACATGGGCGCAACAATGAAGTGAAGCGGTTGCATTTGCAGGCAGCGGCAGATAGCATGTGGCAATGCCAGCATGCACTTCGGCGTTTCCTCGCCGGAAAAATCAACGTGAGACAGCTGAGGGAACACGTGCCGGCAGAATGGAATACGGCAAACTGCTGTGCAGGCATACTGATTCAGATTGATAATTTCGATTGGCTAATCAGGGACAAGGATGAAGAAAGCTTTTTTCGCCTTACAAGTGAGCTGGAGGAGATACTGATTTCACAAAGCGAAAAAAATATGTGTATTGTAGAAAAAGAAAACGGTCTGTACTTTGTGCTGTTTCTGGGGAATCAGATAGAAGGTTTAGAATTTAATATGCGATCCTATGTTTATCGGCTACGGGCGGCTGTCACACAGGTTTCCTACACAACCATTTCTTCATCCATCATCTGTGGTGGAATACAGAACAGTAAGGCTGTGTACGAGGAAACTCTTAAATTCGTAGATCGCGTATTCTTAATGGGGAATGGGCGTGATACGCAGGTAGAGGAGATCGAGCCAAAGCCGTTTAACTCTCCGCTCCCACATGAATTTGACATGAAGACAATTGTACATACACTGACAAGTTTTAATAAAGAAAAAATACACGCATGCTTGATAGACATAACGAAGAACATTCGACAGAATACACACAATTCTTATTTGTATACCAGCATGATAGTAGGATTCATTTACAGTGAAATGCTCAGCATTCTGACTGAGATACATTGTCCGGTACAGAGCATACTGCCCGAACCGATGAAGGAATATAGTCATCTGATGACGAGACAGTCTCTTGACGGCATGATGGATGCTTTGACATACATTATTGATCAAGTGTGTGATTTCGTCGAAAAGAATGTTGCAGGGGGACAGGATGCGGTTAAACGGGCCAAATTATATATTCGCGAGCATTATGCAGACGCCAAAATATCACTCGATATAGTAGCATTGGCGGTTGGGATCTCTCCTACTTACTTGAGTGCATTGTTCAAGCAGGAATTAGCTCAATCGTTTGTGAGTTATCTGACCGAAACGCGGCTAAATCGTGCAAAGCAACTATTGCGGGAAAGTAAATATCGGTCATATGAAATTGGTTATATGTGTGGTTATGAGAATCCGACTTATTTCAGCACGATATTCAAACGGCACATAGGATGTTCGCCGTCTGAATATCGAAAACGAATGCAAGAATCTGGTTGCGATATCCTGCGACTTGCGCATTAATTTAAAATAAAGAATACGGCCATTTAGGAGAACGAATCTCCAAGGTGGTCGTATTTTTGGTAACACAATATATTCAATGGTGTTTAACAAATAAAAGTGCGGTCGGCAACACCGCCGCTCCATTTTTAACGCGCTCTTGACAGACATCGGTTTGACAATAGTTTGTATCCGTACCATTCTGCATTAGGGAGTGAGGAGCCTGATGAAACAGGAGGGACAGATGCTGGAGCAGTTGCGGCGGTATTATTCCCTCTGGCGGGAGACCAATGCGATTTATGAGGAATGGGCTATCCCTGAACAGCGTCCTGGCGCTGTACTCGATCCATGATGAGAAAGCATGTACCTCCAAGTCTATCGGCCAGAGATGGATAATCCTGAAGCAGACGGTTCATACATTCTTACAGGGATTTGAGGTGCGGGGATACATTGAACTGGTTCACGTCCCAGAAGATAAGCGGAACAAGCAGATCCACCTGACTCAGACAGGGCGGGAACTTGCTGATACTATCGTTAAGAAATTGCATGATATGGAACTGTATGCTATGAAGCGTATGGGGCTGGAACGGATGCGCACCCTAAATGACAGCCTTGCCCTGTTTATCACCTTATTCCGAGATGGGAGTTCCGACACAGATGAATAACTGGCGTATGTTTTTTCAGTTTGTGTTCCCGTCCGTGATAGCGTTTGCCCTTTCGAGGATTTACACGATTGTGGACGGCTTTTTCGTGGGGCGTAGCTTGGGAGATATGGGTCTGGCCGCCATCAACCTGGGCTTTTCCATCTCCGCGTTTATGCAGGCGGTGGGGACGGGCATCGGCCTGTCCGATACCATCCGGTTTACCATCCTGCGCGGGCAGAAGAAGCAGGGGAAAGTAAAAGAGTGTTTTACCAGTACGGCGTTCCTGCTGGGTCTGGCCAGTGTTGCACTGATGGCGCTGATGCTGGTATTTTTGATGCCGCTGCTCTGTCTGCTGGGGCGAAAAGCGAACTTTTACAGATGACTGTGGAGTATGTCTGGGTAATTGCACTGTGTACAGTGTTCCAGATCTTTGCCACCGGCCTTGTCCCGTTCATCCGCAATCTAGGCGGCGCAACCTTTGCCATGGCCTGCATGATGGCAGGCTTCTTCACCAACATTATGTGTTCGTGTAGGGTCTTGGGCAAGGTATGGCCGGCGCAGCATGGGATACGATCATCGGACAGGCCGTGACTATGCTGGCAGCGATTTTCTACCTAGTGAAAAAGAGAATTGGCTTTTCTGCACCGCAGGCGAAAACTCTATTTTCACTTTTCGAGTTTGTTTTGAAAGTGGCGGTTGCCCCTTTGGGGTTGACCTTCTCCCCGCAGATTACCACCATCCTGATGAACCGGTTCTTGATGATCTATGACGGCGAGCAGGTGGTGGCCGTATACGGGTGCATCGCCTATGTCGCGGCCATTGCCTATCTGCTTTTGCAAGGTGTGGGCGACGGGAGCCAGCCGCTCATCAGCCGCTTTTTCAGTGAGGACAACCTGCCCACCATGAAGCAGATGCGGAAATACGACTACTTAACCGCTGCTACGATTGGAATCGGGTGCTTTGCGGTGTTCTTCCTGGCCCAGAATCATGTGGGCATCCTGTTTGGAGCCTCTGTGGAAACCAACGGGAGCGTATCGTTCTATCTGCCGTTTTTCCTGATTGTTCTGGTTCTACTGTCCTATGTCCGTATCACCACGGCTTTCCGGTACGCCACGGAGAAGAGCATACTGTCGTACCTGTTGGTCTATGCCGAGCCGGTATGTATCCTGCTGTTCCTGCTGGTGCTGCCGAACATCCCAGCGCTGGGCTTACAGGGCGTGTGGTTTTCGGTCCCGCTGGCGCAGTGCGTTACCTGGGGCATTGCGTTCCTTGTCAAACACAGGATTGACCACAATCTAATTCACGATATAGCTAAGATGGAAAGGAGCGCATCCGTATGAGCAGAATTATCACAGTAAGCCGGGAGTTTGGCAGCGGCGGTAGGGAGCTGGGCCGACGCATTGCGGAGACGCTGCACATTGCCTACTATGACAGGGAGATCATTGCAGAACTCTCTAAACGAACCGGGCTGATGGAAGAAACGGTGGAGCACAGCATGGAGCGCAACCCTGTGCTGTTGTTCCCCATCGACAACGGTGTGACCTTCCGCCTTCCCACCGGCGGCCTGCTGCGCCAGCAGGGGAAGAGCTTTGCCGAGCAGTGCAAAATCATCCGGGCGCTGGCGGAGAAGTCGGACTGCGTGATCGTGGGCCGCTGTGCGGACTATATTCTGGCAGACCAGAAACCCTATTGCATCTTTACCTATTCTGATATGGAGAGCAAGATAAGGCGATGCCGGTTGAAAGGACAGGAAGGTAGGGAACTGACAGATCATGGACTGAAGCACCGCATCCAAGCCATCAACAAGGGGCGGGCGGAATACTATAACTTTTTCACCGGCTAGGTGTGGAGCGACAAGCTCAACTACGACCTGTGCCTTAACACGACAAACTTCTCTGTGAAAGAGCTGACGACTTATATTGTAAAAATGCTGGATAGATAAACAGAAATCGGGCTTCCAAATAGAAGCTCGATTTTTTGACCATGTTCGCCATCCAATATATGAGGAGCCTTTTAGCCTTCTCATAGTCCACTATTCTGAGGGGAGAGCTATTTCTTCTGTAGCTCGTTTTCCCAAGTACAACTTAAAATTGCTATGAGGTACACCTCCTTTTTCTTGCTTTTTCTTATAAGCGCAGAATGTTTTGCATTTGGGTACCACCCATGGGCGCTCATAGACACGATACGCACCAATCATCTTGCGTTTGAGCACCTTTTTGTACACATATTCATGACTATGTAAAATAAAATTAACAGGTGCTGCCTGCTTAACTTTTTCGTGCTCTTTTTGCTGAACTATCTATTTGACAAACATACGCCCTCCCCTCCTCAGCTGCCCTGTCTAATGAATCACAACAAGCTCTTGCCCCCTGATTCTACACGTTTTCAAATTTCTTCGCGCTGTCCTTATCCTATCAGGCTTTTGCTTGGAATTTCTGTGTCTGCGCTTCCAACTGGATTACCTGTGCAAACAATTCTGAACTAGCAGCCGCAGATTCCTCACTGGTCGCAGAATTATTCTGGATTACAATAGAAATTTGGTCAATCTCCTGCGTGATTACGTCTACTTCGCTGAAGATGCGCGCACAGATCACTGGTCTGGAAACCGCGCAGAAGAACGTAAAGGACGATATCTCGCTGGTAAAGACCGGTGAGGGTGCGATGCAGGAAGTGCAGGACATGCTCAACCGTATGGTCGAGCTTGCAACCCAGTCCTCGAACGGCACCTATGACAACGCAGTTGACAGAGATAATCTGCAAAAAGAAGTGGCTGAGTTGAAGACCGAGATCGACCGTATCGCAGATTCCGCAAACTTTAACGGCATCAAGTTACTGGACGGCTCTCTACAGGATGGCGCTACGGTCAATCTCTCTATTTCCGGCACTATAAATGGCGGGGCTATTACAGCTGCGGCTGATGGAAGCTATAATCTCAGCGGTACGTTTAAAGCTGGTGATGCAGTAACGATCAAAGGGACAACATATACTTTCAAAGCTGATAGTGATGGCTCGGACGGTACTTTTAAAGATCTGGCTACCCTAAAGACGGCAGCCGGCAAGAATGGCGTGACGATTAATGATGGAACGAACACAAAAGTAACTGCTACGACTACCGGCAAGGCCCTTACTTTGCAGATTGGCGATACCTCTGACAGCTATAACCAGATGGCAGTTTCCATCCAAGATATCCATGTTGCAGCGCTGGGGCTTACGGATATTGATATTTCCACGCAGGCTGGGGCTAAAAATGCAGTGGCTGCCATCAAAAACGCGATCAACACGGTATCGTCTATCCGCGGTACGCTGGGCGCAACCCAGAACCGTCTGGAGCACACCCAGAACAACCTGTCCGTCATGACCGAGAACATCCAGGACGCCGAATTCACCATCCGCGACACCGACGTTGCTGACGAGATGATGGCTTACACCAAGAACAACATTCTGGTGCAGTCCGCGCAGGCCATGCTTGCGCAGGCCAATCAGGTGCCGCAGGGAGTCCTCCAGCTCCTGCAGTAAACCTGGGTTTCTTCTATGAAAAATGGGGCGGGTCAGCGTGAATATACTGCGCTCCGTTTTCTGTGCAAAACTTATGCGTTGATGTCATCACTAAATACGAAAGACCCGCTCCGCGTTGTAAACGTGAGCGGGTCTTTCTGCGGGAACGCGCCTTTGTTCTGATTACAACCTGGTCCTTATTCCTGCAGAAAATCAGTTTTTTTGTTTGTCTTTTCCTTTGAAAACGGGATTTAATAAGAATTTGTTCCGCTTTCCATAACCTGATAGGAGCAGAAAAATTTTTCTAAAATATGTACTTTTTTAATGAAGTTTTAATGAAAGCACGATATACTACAGATGTACTAAAGGAAAGGGGGTCTGGGACATGAAAAAAGGATTAATGATCTCAATGATGGCGTTTGGCGCGGCTGCAATGCTGGCGGGATGTACGCCAACTATAGCTTCGGGTGCAGGGAATGCTGGCTATCCGCAGCAGGGGGCGCCGTCGCAAACGGGATCGCTGCAGCCAAGCGGGCAGGTTCCGGTAAGTGACATGCCATCAGTAGAGCAGGCTGCCGTGGCAGAGAATCAGGCAGCGACGAACCAGAATTCC
>NZ_JAOQJE010000012.1:0-86335 GCF_025567315.1 Agathobaculum ammoniilyticum | reverse complement strand
TTTTTACTTAGCAGCTTTAGCAGCCTTGATAGCGTCGATCATCATGGGAACGACCTTGAACAGGTCGCCGCAGATGCCGTAGTCGGCAACGTCAAAGATCGGCGCGCCATCAGCCTTGTTCACCGCGATAATGCACTCGGAATCCTGCATGCCGGCCTTGTGCTGGATCGCTCCCGAAATGCCCAGCGCAATGTACAGCTTCGGATGTACCGTCTTGCCCGTCTGGCCTACCTGGTGGTCCGCCGTCAGCCAGCCCGAGTCGATCGCCGCACGGCTGCCGCCTACTACGCCGCCAAACTCCGACGCCAGCTCTTCCGCCAGCTTGATGCCCGTCTCTACATCCTTCGAGATGCCGCGGCCTACCGATACCACTACCTCTGCACCCGTCAGGTCTACCAGCTCCTTGGCTTCCTTTACGACCTCAAGCACCTTGGTCTCGATGTCCGCTTCGCTCAGGCTGATGCTCAGCTTCTCTACCACTACCGCATTCGCCTTCGCTTCGTCGTACTCGCTCTTCTTCAGCACGCCCGGGCGAACCGTCGCCATCTGCGGACGGAAACGCGGGCAGATGATCGTCGCCATCAGGTGTCCGCCGAACGCGGGACGCGTCATCTTCAGGTTGCGGTCAGAGCGGTCCAGCGCGTCGATCTGCGCCTCCGGCAGCGTCGACGCTTCCTTCAGGAACGCCGCGTACTTCTCCACATCTACGTCCAGATGCGTGCAGTCTGCGGTCAGGCCCGTGTGCAGACGCGCAGCGCAGCGCGGACCCAGGTCTCGGCCGATGTTCGTCGCCGCGATCAGCATGATCTCCGGCTTCTTCTCCATTACCGTGTCGCAGATTACTTTCGCGTATGCGTCCGTCGTGTAGGTCTCCAGCAGCGGCGAATCCGCGATGTATACCTTGTCCGCTCCGTATGCGCCAAGCTCCTTGGCCATTCCGTCTACGTCCTTGCCCAGCAGCAGGCCGCACAGCTCTACGCCCATGTCGTCCGCCAGTTTGCGCCCCTCGCTCATCAGCTCAAGCACCGTCGGCTGCAGCTTGCCCTGGCGCTGCTCACAGAATACCCAAACCCCGCTGAAATCGGCCAGATTGGTGTTGTTAAATTCAGCCATTGTTCATTATTCCCCTTTCCTTCAGATGATGTGCTTCTTCAGAAGCTCCGCCGCGAGGGTCTCGCACGTCGCCTTGTCCGCGCCCTCAAGCATCTTGCCCTTGCCCTTCTGCGGCGGCGTAAACGACTTGAAGATGTTCGTCGGCGACCCCTTCAGACCGATCGTGGTGGGATCGATCAGCGGATCATCCTTCAGGGTGTTGTAATCATATACCGCCACCGGCTTGGCGTAGCAGTCCATGATCCCGCTCAGCGACATATAGCGCGGTGCGTTCAGCTCCTTGATGCACGTCAGCAGGCACGGCGTCTTCGCCTGGATGGTCATGTACCCGTCCTCCAGCATGCGCTTGACGGTTACCGTGTTGCCTTCCTTCTTGATGTCCGCCGCGTACGAAATCTGGGGTACGCCCAGCTTCTCCGCGATCTGCGAGCCTACCTGCGCCGTATCGCCGTCGATCGCCTGCCGTCCGCAGAATACGATATCGTCGTCCTCTAGGCCCACCTTCTTCACTGCCGCCGCGAGGATCTGCGAGGTCGCGAAGGTGTCCGATCCGCCGAACTCACGGGCCGATACCAGCACCGCCTCGTCCGCGCCGCGCGCCAGCAGCTCACGCAGCATGCCTTCCGCCGGCGGGGGACCCATCGTGATTACAACTACCTTGCAGCCCGTCTCATCCTTCAGCTTCAGCGCCGCTTCTACCGCGTTCAGGTCGTCCGGATTCGTGATCGTTTCCATCGACGCTCGGTTCAGCGTCCCGTCCGGATTCACCGCTACCTTGCCGGAGGTATCCGGAACCTGCTTTACACATACGATTGCTTTCATAGTTCTGTTCTCCTCCTTTTCTTAGCGCAGTACCTGACCAGCGATGACCATTCTCTGAACCTGAGAAGTACCCTCGTAGATCTCGGTGATCTTGGCGTCGCGCATCATGCGCTCCATCGGGTACTCACGGATGTAGCCGTAACCGCCGTAAATCTGCACGCACTTGGTGGTAACGTCCATAGCGACCTCGGAAGCGTACAGCTTGGCCATAGCGGCTTCCTTGGTGAACGGCAGGCCAACATCGTGGTTGAACGCCGCGCGGCGGACGAGCAGGCGGGCAGCGTCGATCTGGGTGTACATGTCGGCTACCATCCACTGCAGGCCCTGGAACTTATCCAGCGTCTTGCCGAACTGTACGCGCTCTTTCATGTACTGGATCGCCTTGTCCAGCGCGCCCTGCGCGATGCCGAGCGCCTGAGAAGCGATACCGATACGGCCGCCGTCCAGCGTCATCATCGCGATCTTGAAGCCGCCGTTTTCCTTGCCCAGCAGACGGTCCGCCGGCAGGTGTACGTCTTCAAAGATCAGCTCTGCGGTCTGCGAGCCGCGAATGCCCATCTTGTGCTCGATCTTGCCGATCGAGAAGCCCGGGTCATCTTTATCTACGATAAAGGCGGAAATGCCCTTGTTGCCCTTTGCTTTGTCGGTCATGGCGAAAACGACATAAGTATCCGCGCGGCCGCCGCCGGTGATGAACACCTTGGTACCATTGAGGATGTAGGAACCGTCTTCCTGCTTCTCAGCGATGGTCTGCTGTGCTGCGGAATCGGTACCGGCATTAGGCTCGGTCAAACCGAACGCGCCAACCTTCGCGCCTTCCTTGGGCTCGATCAGCGGGCGGAGCCATTTCTCCTTCTGCTCCGGCGTGCCGAACGCGTAAATCGGCCAGGCGCCCAGCGTGCCGTGCGCAGAAATGATCGCGCCGGTCGTACCGCAGACGCGGCTGATCTCTTCGATCGCGATCGAATAGCAAACGTAGTTGCCGCCGGAACCGCCGACTTCCTTGGGGAACTGAATGCCCATCAGGCCGTACTTCATCAGCTTCTGGACAGTCTCTTCCGGATAGCGCTCCTGCTCGTCGATCTCCGCGGCGATCGGCTCAACTTCGTTAATCGCGAACTCGCGGCACATCTTCTGGAACAGTGCTTCTTCTTTTGTAAGCCTAAAATCCATGCCATATACCTCCCAAAAAAAATTCGCAGGTGAACAGAAAAACACAGCGCCGGACACCATAGGTATCAAGCGCCGCATCCACCGACACCCAACTTTGGAGCATGTCTACTTCTATTATACTGTTTGGCCGCAATATGTCAAGGATTTAACAGACTTTTGCCTGAGAATTTCGCCCCGCATTTTTGTGCAGATTGGATTTTTTACCCCTCGTTAATTTGCCGTTTCAGTCTCCGTTTTGTAATCATCTATCGTGCGTCTGGGCGCATATCCGGACGCATACCGGCATAAAAAGGATGGAAGACCAAAATTTTAAGGAGGAAAAGCCTATGTGTGGAATCGGAGGCTTTGTCGATTACGAACATGATACACGCGGCTATGGGCCGGTCGCGGAGCGCATGAAACGCACGCTCGCGCCGCGCGGGCCGGACGCGGAGGGGCAGTTCTGCGATCTGGACGCGATGCTCGTCCACCGCCGCCTGATCGTTATCGATCCGGACGGTGGCCAGCAGCCCATGACATCGTCCGACGGGAATACTGTCCTGATTTATAACGGAGAGTTATATAATACCGAGGATATCCGGCACGAGCTTATCCTGCGCGGCCATCGGTTTGCCGGGCATTCGGATACCGAGGTTGTGCTGCACGCCTTTCTGGAATGGGGTACGGATGCATTCCCGCGGCTCAACGGGATTTTTGCTTTCGCCATCTGGCAGAAAGCCGAGCGCCGCCTGACCCTTTGCCGCGACCGGCTGGGCGTCAAGCCCCTGTTTCTCGCGCATACGGGCGGCGGGCTGGTGTTCGGCTCGACCATCGGTACGGTGCTGTGCCATCCGGAGGTCGAACCTGTGATCGACGAGGACGGCCTGCGCTCCCTGCTGCTGCTCGGTCCGGCGCGGCCGCCCGCTTCCGGCGTGTTCCGGCAGATCGACTCCCTACTGCCCGGCCACTATGCCATCCTTACCCCCGAGCATTATACGGACGCCGCATACTGGAAGCTGGAGGCGCATGAGCATCCGGACGACTTGGAGGCCACAATCGAGCGCACGCGGGAGCTGATCTGCGACGCGGCGCAGCGCCAGCTCGTGTCCGACGTGCCGCTGGCCTGCTTCCTGTCCGGCGGGCTAGATTCCTCCATCCTGTCCATGCTGGCCGCCAGGGACTACGCCGCGCGCGGCGAAACCCTGCACACCTGGTCGGTCGATTACCGCGACAACGACAAGTATTTTACAAAAAGCAGCTTCCAACCAAACAGCGACAACGCGTATATTAAAATGATGGCGGATACGCTTCATACTGCGCACCATAACGTTGTCATTGAACCGGAGGCGCTGTGCGCCGCGCTTCTGCCCGCGACCGACGCCCGCGATCTGCCCGGCATGGCGGACGTGGATTCCTCGCTGCTGCTATTCTGTGCGGAGGTGAAAAAAGGCGGCACGACCGTATGCCTTTCCGGAGAGTGCGCCGACGAGCTGTTCGGCGGCTATCCCTGGTACCACCGCGAGGAGATCCTGTTCGAGGACACGTTCCCGTGGTCCCGATCGGTCGGGCTGCGGCTCGGCCTGCTCGCACCGGACGTGGTGCGGGACGGGTCGGCGTTCGTCCGCGAGCACTATCTTTCCACCTGCCGCCGCGCAGAAAAGCTGCCCTCGGACAGCAAAAAGGACGCGCGCATGCGCGAAATGTTCGTTCTCAATCTGGACTGGTTTATGGCGACCCTGCTGGAAGGCAGCGTTGCGGGAGGATACGGCCGGCGGTATCCGCGTTGCAGCCGCGCGAAAAGGAAAAGGGGGGCGTCCGCCCCTCTTTTTTGTATTCCCGTCAAGGCCTCACCGCAGTCCCGCCGTGATGATCGCCATATAATAGACTTCCTCCGCGTTGCAGCCGCGGGACAGGTCGTTGATCGGCGCGTTTAAGCCCAGCAGGATCGGCCCATAGGCCTCAAAGCCGCCCAGGCGCTGCGCGATCTTGTAGCCGATATTGCCGGCGTTGATATCCGGAAAGATAAAGGTGTTGGCATGTCCCGCCACCGGCAGGCCCTTGCACTTGGTCTGCGCGACCTCGGGCGATACCGCCGCATCAAACTGCAGCTCTCCCTCGATCATCAGGTCGGGACGCGCCTGCTTCGCCGTTTGGGCCGCGCGGCGCATCTTGTCTACATCCTCGCCTTTTCCCGACCCCTTGGTCGAATAGGACAGGAACGCCACCTGTGGGTCAATGCCGAACAGCTTCGCGCATTCGGCGGTTTCGACTGCGATCTCGGCCAGTTCATCCTCATCCGGCTTGATATTGATTGCACAGTCCCCCATCGCCAGCAGTTCCGCGCTGCTTCCGCTCCCGCGGGTCAGGATAAAGCACGAGCCGACGATCCGGTGTCCCGGCTTGGTACGGATCAGCTGCAGCGCCGGACGCACCGTATCCGCCGTGGAATAGGTCGCACCGCCGAGCAGGCAGTCTGCCACGCCGAGCTTTACCAGCATGGTGCCGAAATAATTTCCCTTTTGCAGCAGCCCGCGGCATTCCTCAGGCGACAGCTTGCCCTTCCGCAGCTCTACCATTTTATCCACCAGCTCGTCCATACGGCGGTAGTGCAGCGGATCGACGATGCGGATATCCGCAATGTCGAAGCCGCCTGCCCGCGCGGCCTGCCGCACCTCCTGTACGTCCCCGATCAGCAAGGGCTGCAGAATGTCCTCCCGCTTGAGGCGGGAGGCAGCCTCCAGGATACGCGGGTCCGCCCCCTCGGTGAACACCAGCGTGGTATAATTCTTTTTCAGTTTTTCGATCAGCTTAGTAAACATAACAGCGCCCCTGTCTCACCAATCCGCCGGAAATACTGTATAGGCAAATTTCGCATACTGCGGCGTTGTAAAGTGGATATGGCTACCGCGCGGGATATACAGCACATCCCCTGCGTCGCCGCCTACGGTGCGGCCGTCTATGCGGATCTCCAGCCGCCCCTCCAGTACAACGTCCCATTCGTCGTAAGTGAGCGTCCATTCAAAATCCGCGCCGTCGCGCAGCTCCATGATGCCGCAGCCGATGCGCGGCGCCTCCTCGAGCGTCGCCACGTCTTTCAGGCGCACGTCATCGCGCCCCTCAAACGGCTCAAGGCGCACGGTCGGCACGCGCACGCTGAGCACGCCGCTGGGATCTACCGTTTTCTCAAAGCCGCACCCGCCGCTTTCGCTCTGCGCCGGCTTTTGCCAGCTTGTCTCGGCCAGCACCTTTTCCACAAGGCTGCGAATCAGCTCCTCGTTTACTTTCATCGTCATCCTCCCCTTTCCGCTGCCAGGTCACATCAGAGCCTCAAACACCTTGGGCGATGGGCGCGGGATAATGCTTGTGCCGACCAGCAGCTCGGCCTGCTCCCTGGCGGCGGCCACTGCGGCGCGCACCGCGCCGACATCGCCGGTCAGCGTCACATAGCCCTTGCCGCCGATCGCATAGCCGATGCGCACCTCGATCAGCTGCACATCCGCCGCCTTGGCCGCGATATCCGCGCCAATGATGGCGGACGCTACCGAATAATACTCCAAAACGCCGACCGCGCCCGGCCTTTCAATCTGCGTGGTCATGCTGATGGCCTGAATCACATCCGCGTGGATGTTGGGGATGGTCAGCGTGTCCACCACGCACTCGCCGCCCCGCTTGATTCCCTCCGTCATGGAGGCTTTCACGTCCCCTGTTTCGCCCGCGATCAGGATCAGGTATTTGCCCGGACACACCGTGGAGGAGCGGAGCAGCTCCACGGTCGCCGCCTTTACCATATAGTCACAGGTTTCGATGCCCCGCGCAATGCTGTTCAGTTCCACCATGCCGATGGCCATCCTGCTGGAAATTCCCATAGTGCTCACTCCTTCCGTCCGCGGATGCGGGCGCCTCTTTCTGTAATTTCCGTCACCACGCCCGAAATACTGGCGTGAATCTGTGCGGACAGGCCTTCCGCCGCCTGCGCCAGCACTTCGCCCCGCTCGACTGTGTCGCCGGCCTGCTTGACCGGATGCGCCGGCTTGCCGATATGCTGGGAGAACGGCAGGAATACCTCATCCGGCGTAAGAGTCCGGCAGTCGTGCGCGTGCAGACCGTAATACGCCGACAGCCCCAGCCGGCTGACCAGGCGGTCGGTCGGCGTATGGCGCTGATCGACCTCGGCTCGCGCCTGCGGCGCGCTGTCCCGCGGCACCTGAAGTCCCTTTTCCCGCAGCCAGCGCTTGACGTATTGGTTGACCTTGCGCGGCGAAAGCTGCATCGGGCAGGCGAACATTTCGCATACGCCGCAGTCGCAGCAGTTGGCTGCCTCGCCGAAAATACGGACGTATGCCGCGTCGTCCGTTACCCCCTGCTCACGCCACAGGTTGCGCATAATCAGGTGCGGCCGAATGGCGTGGCCGATCAGGTATCGCGGACACAGGTCGGTACACATCCGGCACTGGATGCAGGCGCTGCGCGCCTGGTGACGGATTGTTTCCAGCGGCGTCGCGGCCCGCCGGAACAGATAGTGGTCACGCGGCAGCACAATGATGTTGCCCGTGGTCTTGGTTACGACCGCGCCGCGTATTTCGTCCGCGCCGGTCAACTGCCTGCCCATCATCGGCCCGCCGAGGATCAGCGCATAGTCCGCGAGCTGCGGCTCGGCCGCGCGCACGCAGTCGATGACCGGCGTCCCGATCGGTACATGCAGCATAACCGGCTCTTTCACCTCGCCCACGACCGACAGGTATTTATCCACCACCGGCCGTCCCTGCAGCGCGTCGTAAATATTGAGCATGGTGCCGACGTTGTCCACCACGCAGCCGACATCAAGCGGCAGGCCGCGCTCGGGGACCGAGCGTCCGGTCACCTGCTGCACCATGGTCTGTTCGTCGCCCGCCGGATAGAACGTACCCATCCGGAAGATCTCGACCGGCGCGGCCGTCGCGCGGATCGCCTCGGACAGCGCGCCGATCTCCTGTTCGTATTTGCCTTTCAGGGCGATGACCGCGCGGCCTGCGCCCAAATGCTCTTTGACCGCCAGCACCGCCTGGATGATCTGCGGCGCACAGGTGCGGCAAAGGTATTTATCCGTCTCGATCAGCGGCTCGCACTCGGCCGCGTTGACGATCAGGCACTCCGCCTTGGCGTCCAGCTTGACATGCGTCGGGAATCCGGCGCCGCCCGCGCCGACGATGCCGGCCGCCTTGATGGTTTCGGTCAGATTCATGGTTTCACCGCTTCCTTTTCCTCCAGAATACCGGGGTCGAACTCCTGATCGTCCACAATGCCGACCACGGTCGCGTCCACCGGCACCGACATATCGCCCGCCGCGCTGCGCGCCGAGCTTCCGCCGACGATGATGACCGTCTCCCCCATGCCCGCGCCGATCATATCGGCGGCCACGATGGGCGCGCGATCCGGCGAGCCGTCCAGGATGTTGACCGGCTGCACGATCAGCAGCTTATAGCCCGCCAGCCGTTCCTCCTTGCGGGTGGCCCAGATATTCCCGATCACTTTGGCAATTTTCATATGGTTCCCCTCCTGTCGGGCATACGTTGGCGCGCCGGCGGCTCAGCCCGCGCCACGGGTTTCAGTCCTGCCCCTTGATAATCGTGATGCCTCTGCCCGCCGCCAGGTCTTTGGCCAGCGCCGTGATGATACAGCCCGCGCCCACGCGGATGCAGGCAACGCCCTGCTTTTCCGCGTCGATCAGGTCGCGCTCGGTCAGCACCCGCTTGGCCAGCGTCTTTTCCTTTGCGTTGGACGCCTCCGCAGGCGGCACCTGTAATTTCGCCGCGGGCTGCTTTTCGGTCAGCAACTGCCCGACATCGGTCTGCGTGCAGAGAACCGCGCCGCTTGCCTGCAAAAAGTCCAGCTTTTGCTGCAGCATCTTATAGTACACCGCTGGTGCCGACTCCCGATACCGGTACAGCTCCACCCCCTCCGCGAGGATATAGACCTTTTTCCCCGCGAGGATGGCCTGCACCGCCAAACGGGTAAAGGCGCAGTCTCCCACGCCGGAAGCGATCCGGTCCAGCGCGCCGCAGCTCAGGTCGCCGAGCAGCACCGCATCGTAATCCGCCAGCTCCACGTCATACTCGCGCTGCAGGGCGCAGTCCACCCGCCATTTCCGGCGGACCGCCTCGCTCTCCAGCACGCTGTGACAGGCCGTGCCGTGCGCCTGTGTCAGGATCAGCAGGCCCTGCTTGCTCTCAGACGGGTCTGCCTGCTCCGCTCCCTCCAGCTCATGCAGTCTTGCCGTGACCCGCCGCACGATTTCCTCGACCAGCTCTGTTCGCTCCATGGCTCCCCTCCTTTCCGCTTATCACTTACAGTTCATGGCAATCCCTGCGGGCGTCACCAGAAACGGGTCGGCAGGCTTTACCGTCCGGATGCCCGTTTCCCGCGCAAAGACCTCTTCGATTCCGGTCAGGCAACAGGTGCCGCCGCACAGGTAGAGTGTTTCCGTTTCTGTTTTATCGACATAGCGTTTTACGATCGCCGCCATTTTTTCCACAACGGGTCTGACCACGGGAAAGATCTCCTTATGACGCGCGTAGTCCTGCTTGATGGACTCAGCCTCCGCGAAAGGGATATGATAGTTGCCCGCCAGCACCAGGGTCAGATGCGTGCCGCCGGTCGGCTCATCCTCGATGCGGACCACCTTTCCCTCCCGCAGGACGGCCAGGCCGGTCGTGCCGCCGCCGATATCCACCACCACGCCGTTGTCGATCTGGTAGACCGCGTTCGCAGCGGTCGGCTCATCCAGCACGGCGGTCACTTCAAACCCCGCGCCCTCGGCCACATACTGATGTGTCCGCGCGCTCGACTCCGTCCCCGCCGGCATGGCGATGGCGCACCGTTCCAGCTCCCTGCCAAGCCGCTGCTCCAGTCTGCGCTTCAGCTCGCACACGATCTGCAGCGCGCCGAGGTAATCGACCACCACGCCGTCCCGCAGCACCGAGGCCGCCTGCTTTTCGCACGCCACAGGATTATCCGCCCCGTCCAGCACGACCAGCACGATATAGGCCGTACCCAGGTCCAGCCCCACCTTCATTTCTCCGTCAGCCGGCGGAAAGGTGGTATGCTCCGACGCGCTCACGCGGGCCATATAGTCGTTAACGCGCTCCATATCCATCATTTGTTCCAGCGCTCCTTCCGTTTTCCGCTATGCCCCATATTGTCCGGCCAGATAACGGCACATCATAATGTGCAGCGCGCTGGACATACGGTTTAGTTCTTCGATCAGATCCTCTCTGGTGCATTTCGCGCCCTCGCGAAACGCCAGCGCCGCCGCGACCTCGGTCTCCCGCACCGCGGCGCGCAGGCTGTTGAGCAGGGCGAAATCGCGCCCCATGGTATACTCGGGCAGCGTCATCGCCTTGACGCCGAAAAAGCGCTGCGGGTCGTGCGACTGCTCCCGCAGGCCGGCGTGTGTCAGTCCGATCAGCGTTTCCATGGTGAACGGCTCATCGAGCACGTCGCAACGCATCACCTCGCGCAGCGCGTGCAGCAGGTCGTTCAGGTCCTCCAGCAGCTTTTCGCTGCCTCCGCGTCCGCTGATCTCGGTCTGCGCCAGCACGACAGACGCCTGCAGCGCGTCCAGCCTGCCCCGAAACAGGATGCGCGGATGGCTTTTCTGTACCAGCAGGTTGCCCGCGAGGTGCGTCATATGCTCGGGCTTTTCCGCGTAAAACGCGCCGGTCTCATAGTCAACGAACCTCGCCGCTGCCGTCGGCACAGCCGCGGGCGCCGCCAGCGCGTTTACCACCCCTGCCGAGCAGGGGCTGGCTTTCCCCTGCCGCTCCTCCGGCACAATCTTGATTTTGCGCGTCTGAAGATACTCGCGCGCTGCCGGCGTCAGCTTCTGTCCCCTGGGTACCACATAGCTCTCCGGCTCGATCGCGTGCAGCTCATGCCGCAGCGCTGTCTCCGTGATATATTTCAAACGCTTCACCTCCTCAAGGCGGATGGGCTTCTGCCGTACCGCCGCGCCTTATTTGTCCAGAGTCGGCAGGATGTACTCCACTTCCTCATGCGGCCGCGGGATCACATGTACCGAGATCAGATCGCCCACTCGCTCCGCTGCCGCCGCGCCCGCGTCGGTCGCAGCCTTGACCGCGCCCACATCCCCGCGCACCATCACGGTCACCAGGCCGCCGCCAACGTGTACCTTGCCGATCAGCGTTACGTTTGCCGCCTTTACCATTGCATCGGCCGCCTCCACGGATGCGACCAGTCCCTTTGTCTCGATCATGCCGAGTGCCTGCATATTTGCCATGTTACCTTACTCCTTTTCTGTCGTTTTCCGCTTTTTACTGCTTATCCAGCGAGGGCAGGATATACTCCACCTCTTCGTGCGGCCGCGGGATCACATGTACCGAGATCAGATCGCCCACTCGCTCCGCTGCCGCCGCGCCCGCGTCGGTCGCGGCCTTGACCGCGCCCACGTCCCCGCGCACCATCACGGTCACCAGGCCGCCGCCGACATGTACCTTGCCGATCAGCGTTACGTTTGCCGCCTTTACCATTGCGTCGGCCGCTTCCACGGATGCGACCAGTCCCTTTGTTTCGATCATGCCGAGTGCCTGTGTCGTCGTTGCCATAATCAATTCCTCCTAAGCTTTATTGAATGGTTGATGAACCTGTTTACGCCTTTTTCATCCGGCTGACGACCATGCGGACGATCGCCTCCAGATCGGTCTCACTGATCCCGCCGACCGTGCTCTGGCAGATGCCGTCGCTGCAGTCGGGCGCGCCCTGCCGGATATCGTCCAGCTCCCGAAGACCGTAGGCCACCTTGCGGGTATTGAGCAGCTGCATGGGGCCGACGTTTTCGCTCGTCGCCGAGCCGCCCACCGCGCCGCAGCCCAGCGTCAGCGCGGGCATGAGCGCCGTGGAGGCGCCGATACCGCCCAGCGCGGACGCGGTATTGACGATCACGCGGGAAACCGGCACGCGCTTTGCAAAATAATCGACCATCTGCTCGTCCTTGGTATGCATGGAGAACGTATGGCCCGCGCCCTCGTAGCGCAGGATCGTGCAAACCTTTTCACACACGTCCCGATAGTCCTTTCCGGTATAGAACGCAAGGATCGGCCCGAGCTTTTCATTGGAGTACGGATGGCCGCGGCCCACGCCGTCCTCACGGGCGACCAGCACGCGCGCCGACACCGGCACCCGATCCAGGCCGGCCAGCTTGGCAATGGTTTCCACGCTGCGGCCGACGATCTCCGGATTCATCGTGCCGTTGGCGCGGAGAATGAATTTGCCGAGCTTGGCGCGCTCCGCGTCGTCGAGGAAGTAGGCGCCCTGCTTTTCCATTTCGGCCTGCACCGCAGCCGCCATATCCTCGTCGCAGATAATGGACTGCTCGGAGGCGCAGATCGTACCCCAGTCAAAGGTCTTGGAATCCAGGATGCGCTTGACCGCGAGCGGCAGGTCGCAGGTCTTTTCCAGATAGGCCGGACCGTTGCCCGGCCCCACGCCGATCGCCGGCGTGCCGGAGGAATAGGCCGCGCGCACCATGGCCGAACCGCCGGTCGCCAAAATCAAAGCAACGTCGCGGTGGCGCATAAGGTTATCGGTGGCCTCCATGGTGGGAATCGTGATACAGGAGACCAGGTTCTCGTTCCCGCCCGCCTCGGAAATCGCCTGGCGGATGACCTTGACCGTCTCCATGATGCAGCGCAGTGCGGTCGGATGCGGGGAAAACACGATCGCGTTGCCCGCCTTGATCGCGATTTCGGACTTGTACAGCGCGGTGGACGTGGGATTGGTTGAGGGGATCAGACCCGCGATCACGCCCACCGGCACGGCGATGGTGCGCGTTTTATTGACCTCGTCGCGTTCAAGCTCGCCCACGGTTTTCATATCCTTGATGTATTCGTACACGCCGCGGCTGCCGAACACGTTTTTGATGACCTTGTCCTCGACCTTGCCGAAGCCGGTGTCCTCATTGGCCATTTCCGCCAGGCGCCGCGCGTTGCGCACGCCCGCGTCCGCAATGGCGCGGACAATGCGGTCCACCTGCTCCTGGGTCATGCCGGCCAGCTCCTGCTGGGCTTTTTTGGCCGCGCCGACCAGTTCACGGACCTCCTGCATGGACAGTAAATCCTTGTCATATAGCTGCATGATTCAACTCTCCTTTATCCGCGGATGCTTCCGCTTGAATTTCATTTGCCCTGATCGCGGAACGCCCGAATCGCCGCGATCAGCTGCTCCTTTTTGGCAAATCGGATATCGCGCCGCGTCATGCTGGTCAGCCCCAGCTCCCGCGCGGCGGTGCGCAGGCTGGCGACCGACATGCCCGCCAGCGTCTCGTCATCCGGCGCCCCTTCGCATACCCGTGTCGGGACGGGCTCCTGCACGCGCCGAGGCGAGGCGCGGACCGGCGCCGCGGGCGGCGGGGACAGGATCGTTTCCACTTCCTCATGCGGCCGCGGGATCACATGCACGGCGACCAGCTCCCCGACCCGCTCGGCCGCCGCCGCACCCGCATCCACCGCAGCCTTGACCGCGGCCACCTCGCCGCGCACCATGACCGTCACCAGACCGCCGCCGACATGCTCCTTGCAGGCCAGCGTGACCTCGGCGGCCTTTACCATTGCGTCAGCAGCCTCTACCGAAGCTACCAGGCCGCGCGTCTCGATCATTCCCAACGCTCTCACCGGCCGTCACCTCCGTTGCGCGCCGCGCCGTTCACAGGCTGTCCCCCGCAATGCATTCGGTGGGATGCTCCGCCACAAACTCGACCGCGTCGGCAAATGCTTCGCACGCTGCCTTGCAGGCGGCCTGGCTGCCTGTCAGCAGGCCGCCGCCGAAGTTCGTCTCGCTCGGCGGAGCGTACAGCACGCACATGTGTACGTCAGCCGCTTTGAGCGCGGCGTCCAGACCGTACACCGCCTCCAACGGCGGCGCGATCAGGTACGCCAGTGCCTCGCCCTCCGCAATGCCCGCGCCCTCGGACAAATACGAACCGGTGCGCGAAATACAATGCGCATAGTAGACGATATCGCCCTCGTCGTTTGCGGAAACAAAATGGCATACGTTCTCAATCATATCAACACAGGCGTCCAGACCGGCCTTGGCCTCCGCCGGATTGGGCGCGGCCAGGATGCCGATAATCTCGCCTGCCAGGCGCGTGCTCGCGTGGTCCGCGCCCGCATAGCAGCTTTTGGCGTATACCACGCGGCAGACCGCTTTTTTGGTCGCTTCATCCAGCGCGGTATAGGTCACGTCGTCGTTGTCCGCCGTGATCAGCGCGAGCGACCGCTCCTCCGGCCGCAGCGACAACTGTTCGGCGAGGTCGGGCGCAACGTTTGGGATCAGCTTTGTCGCCAGCACCCTCGCCTGAATGGGATCTCTTTTCATAGGTAAGCTCCTCCCTGCCTGTTACAGCTTCAAATCCGTACCGCTGGCCTTTTTCTCCAGCATCAGCTTGATAATATCGGCAATGTGCGCGCCTGCCTCGGCAGGGTTGGTGCCGCTTCTGTGGATATTGGAAAGTACGGTGCGCCGCGCCTCCGGCATGCCCACCGTCGCCCGATAGGCAATATAGGCGGACATGGATTCCGCGGTGATCAGGCCGGGCCGCTCGCCGATCAGCACGCAGGTGACCTCGGCGCCGAGCAATTCGGACACCTCATCCATCACGCCGACACGGCCGTATCGCACGAAAAACGGCGTACCCACGTCTATTTTATAGTTCTGCAGGCCTTGCAGCAGCGCGGGCAGCAGATCCGGAATATTGGCCGACACCGCCGCGGAGGAAAGCCCGTCGGAAACATATATCTGAACCGTGGGATGGGCCCTGCACCGCTCGCGGATGGTATCCGCTGCCGCCTTGCTGAGCCTGCGCCCCAGGTCGGGCCTCGTCAAATAGGTATCCTTGCTGTCGCACTGGCTCTGCACAAGGAACAATCCCTGCGAGGCAATAAACGCCTCGTCCACATCGCTAAAAACCGCGTCCTGCGCCGCTGAATGCGCCGCGCGGAATTCCAACTGCGGCAGCGTTTTATAGCGCGCGCCCGCTTTGCCGATGCCGAGACGGCAGGGCGCGTTCCGCTTGAGGTCCGCATACGCCTCGCCATGCTCCGGCTGTTCTACCAGATACTGCTCCCTTATGTCGATCTCCGTGATGTCGGGCAGGCAGCCCGCCTCCCCCGCCGTCTCCGGCATCCGGATATCGGGAGCCGCCGGCTCTGTCCGGGCGGCGGGCGTCGGAGCCGGCTTTTCCGGCGGCCGTTCGTCCTGCGCAAGCTCCGCGACCACCTGCTCGATGATGCGTGTCAATGTAGCTTCGTCCAACACTCTCACTTCCTCTCCTACTTCGCCAAAAAGACCGAGGCGTCGCCCGCCTTGGGCGTCAACTTTCCGTTCTCCGAAAAGCCCATTTTTTCCAGCCAGCGGTCAAATTCCGGAATGGGCCGCAGGCCGAAGACCTCGCGCAGCGCGGGGATCTCATGATAGCCCGTACACTGGTACATCAGCATGCAGTCGTCGCCCTCCGGAATAGACATCAGGTAAGTACAGCCGGCGGCCACCAGCAGCGTGGCCAGGTTCTCGATATCGTTCTGGTCGGTCTTCATGTGGTTGGTGTAGCAGGCGTCGCAGCCCATGGGTACGCCGGTCAGCTTGCCCATGAAGTGATCCTCCAGCCCCGCGCGCGTGACCTGCCTGGCATCATACAGGTATTCCGGCCCGATAAAGCCGACCACCGTATTGACCAGGAACGGCTGGTACCGCCTGGCAAAGCCGTAGCAGCGCGCCTCCATCGTCACCTGATCCCAGCCGTTGTGCGCCTCGGAGGATAGTTCCGAGCCCTGTCCGGTTTCGAAATACATAACGTTGGGGCCGGTGCAGGTGCCGCGGCTGAGCATGGTCGCGCGCCCCTCCTCCAGCATTGCCGCAGTCAGGCCGAACGCCTCGTTCCCCTTCTGGCTGCCCGCGATCGACTGGAACATCAGATCGAGCGGCGCGCCCAGTTTATCTGCCGCGGCGACCTGGGTGGTAACATGCGCCAGCACACAGATCTGCGTCGGTATCTCCCATTTATTCTTGAACTCGTCGAACATCTTGAGGATGCGGGCGACCGATTCCACCGAATCGTCCACCGGATTCAGCCCCAGCACCGCATCGCCGCAGCCGTAAGAGAAGCCCTCCATCGCGGAGGCCAGGATGCCTTTTGGGTCGTCGGTCGTATGGTTGGGCTGCAGGCGGGAGGAAAACGTCCCCGGCAGGCCGATCGTAGTGTTGCAATGCGCGGTCACTTGGATCTTTTTGGCCGCGTAAATCAGGTCCAGATTGCTCATCAGCTTGCATACGCCCGCGACGATCTCGGACGTGATGCCGCGCGACGCGCGGCGGACCATTTCGCTTGTGGTATTGCCGTCGAGCAGCCACTCGCGGAACTCCGCGACCGTCATATTCCGGAACTCGCGGAAAATTGTTTCGTTCACATCGTCCTGTATGATGCGGGTGACCTCGTCCTCCTCATAGGGGACGGCCGGCGCGTTGCGCAGATCGTTCAGCGTCAGGTTTGCCAGGACTACCTTGGCCGCCACCCGTTCCTCGGCCGTCTCGGCCGCGATGCCGGCCAGCCTGTCGCCCGATTTTTCCTCGTTGGCCTTGGCCATCACCTCGCAGATGCTCTTGAATTCATAGACATGCCCGAACAGCTTTGTTTTCAGGATCACATCGTTTCACCTCTCCCTGCTTGTTATGAATTGAAGATCAGCGTCTTGACCACGACAGGCACCACATGCCCGTCCGCGACCGGCGCGCCGATATCCACATAATCGCCGTCCTGCGTCCGTATCCCGTCGATGCAGATGACGTCCTTGCGGAAGTCCAGCCGCACGTTGAGCGCATTTCCCAACACCTTGCCAATATCGGCCTCCACCACCAGGATCAGCGGGTACCCGCCCGCGATGCTCTCCGCCGCCCCGTCCGTTACCGCTGCGGCCAGCTTTTGGATGGCGGCGAAGCTGGTATAGGACCTACCGCTGAACGCGATCGCGACCTGTTCGATCCGTCCCTCCGGCTGGTACATCGGCATTTGACGCCGGATGGCGTCGCGCAGCGTTTCCGGCGCGGCCTCGTCCTCCTCGGATACACGGAGCACAGGTACATTTTTGACCGGCAGGCGTCCCCGCGCATAATGGATGGTGCTGCCGCTGACCTCGGTCGTATGCGTCCCCGCGCCGACCACGGTGGCGCGGATGGTTTCCGCCGGCCGGAACAGCCGCAGCCCGCCGAGATCCGCGTTTCCCCGAATCGCCTGTCCGAGCAGCACGCCCACATCGCCGTACCGGAACACATCCCCCTCCGGCGGCGTATAAATGCAGTCCGCCACGCCGCCCGAGTAGGTGACCGCCCGCGCACGCGCTGCTTCGGGCAGCGGCTTCCCGCCGTTAGTATACAGTCCGGCGTGCTGCCCATCCGGCGGCCGGCGGGACAACGCCTGCGCGAGCTGGTCGGCCATCAGGCCGCATACCCGCCGCAGCATCTCCACATCTGCCGCATCTCCAGCCCGCAGCGCGATGCCGTGCGCACGGGCCAGCGCCTCAATCTTATGATAGACATAGGCGATCCGGCCATGCTCCACGCGGATCAGCCGCCCGCCGATATCCAGACAACAGACGCCGGCCAGCTTCCCTTTATCGAATACCGCAATGTTGGTCGTTCCGCCGCCGACATCCAGGTTGGCCACAGCCGTGCGCGCCTCCTCAGAAAGCCGGTCGGCGCCCGCTCCCCGCGCGGACAGCACGGATTCCAGATCCGGTCCGGCCGTGGCGACCACAAAATCGCCCGCAAGGCTTGCCAGCGCCTCCAGAACCTCGTTCGCGTTCTGCTTGCGCGCCGTCTCGCCGGTAATGATGACCGCGCCGGTCCTGACATCAGCCGGACGGATACCCGCTGCGGCGTATTCCTTCCGCACGATTTCCTTGACCGCCTCCGCGTCGATCTCCGTCCCCGACCGCAGCGGCGTAAAGTATATCCCGCTGCGGTGGACGACCTCTTTTTTCACGATCTGGATGCGCGGCGCGGTATAACTGCTCGCCCGGTTCTCGATCGTCAATCTGCTAAATATCAGTTGTGTGGTGGATGTCCCGATATCCACGCCCACGCTGCATATCTCCTCGTGCATGGCGCGCCTCCGATCTTGCAAAATATACTTTCATCAAAAAAGTCCGGATACACAGACTGATAGCCTGTATATCCGGACTGCGCCGCCCGTTTGCTTCGCCGCGGCATTCCATCATGCCGCAGCCTTATTCTTTTACTGGTTTCTGAAATCAAACATCACATGCGTGCCACCACTGCCCGATTCGGTCTTCAGGCTGCCGTGCAACCGATCCTCCACCATTGTACGCACGATGGAAAGGCCCAGGCTGTCCGGCCGGACAGCCACCGTATCATAGCCGCACCCGTCGTCAATGACCTCAATGCAGGAATACAGCTCCCCGCGGCTCACAACGATCCGGATGCCGCCCTGCTCTCGCCCCCGAAAGGCATATTGCAGGGAATTCTGAAGCAGCTCATTGATTACCAGCGCGGCCGATGTGGCAGTATCGGAATTGACCGGAAAGTCATCCCCTTCCTGCCGGATCTGCACATGGAAATCCGGCCGGCTGAACGCGCGGATGATATTGTTCCGGATATTGCGGATGACCTCCCCGATCATCACCTCGTCCACACCGGACCGCGAGAGCAGCTCATGCGTGGTAGCGATTGAGAGGATGCGGTTCATACTCTCCTCCAGCACGTCCTGCAGCGCCGCGTCATCCAGCCGCCGCATCTGCAGCCGCAGCAGGCTTGCCACGGTCTGCAGGCTGTTTTTCACCCGATGGTGCATCTCCTTGACCACCGCCGACTTCAGCACAAGCTGCTTCTCCTGTTCGCGCTTCCACGTCAGATCCTGCACGATCACGGCAAACGCCATATCCTCCCGCGCCAGCCGGATCTGCTTGACCAGCAGGCTGTGGCGACCCAACGTAACCTCCGCCGCCGCGTAACCAGCCTGCTCGCCCTCCTCCCGTACCTCGGCCAGCCGCACGTTTTCATACCGCTGCCCCATGGGGTCGTCGAGATATCCCAGCGTCTGATAAAGGCTGCGCGCCAGGCTGTTGCAGAACGCCACCCGCCCCGTCCGGTCGACGATCAGCAGGGCCTCGTCGATACACTCGGTCAGCCAATCGTTTCCCGCCATATGCGCGAGCGCGTTGGCGATCTTTGCAGGGTCACGGTCGGAAAAATGCAGCCGGCCACTTGCCTGCCGCCGTTCGTCCATCCGCTGTTCCCGCACCAGCGCGCCGATCACCTTGCCTGCGCTGTTTTTGATCGGTTCGACCGACTGGACCGTGCGCCGGTTTTCCTGGGTCAGCGCTTTCATCTGCTTGGTTCCCACGCCCAGGCGGAGCGTCCGCGCCACGGCCGGCTCATTCTCCCTGCGCGCCAGCAGCCCCACCACGCTTTTCCGGTAGGAGGACGGCGCGCCGTCCGGCTTTGCCTCCGCCACAACGATGGCGTCGCCGTCCCGACAGGGGCAGTCCACAAAAATGTCCGCCTCCTCCCAACTGGCCAAAGCCCTCAGAACGGTGCTCATTCCCTGTATCACGGCAATATCCGCCGGCGCCAGGCTGGTATATTTCCGGCAGAGTGCCTCGATCGTATCCATCATACTCAGCGTCCCCCGCTTCTCATCAGGATGATCTCCGCGACCCGCCGCATGGACAGCTTTTTGCTCTGGCTCAGCTTGCGTATGTAATCATATGCACTCTGTTCGGTCATTCCCTCCTGCGACATCAACAGGCCCTTTGCCTTTTCGATCACGGTACGGCTTTCCAGCCGGTCAGTAACCTGCCGGATGTCCTTTTTGAGCTGGCGCATCTCCTTGCTGCGCGCCACGGACAGCTCTATGCTTGGCACCAGCGAGCTTTCGCCCAGCGGCTTGACCAGATATCCCGCCACGCCCTGATCCCGCGCGGTTTTGACAAATTCCCATTCGCTGTACGCGGTGAGCATGATAATCGTTTCCGCGATATCCTCTTCGTAAATGATCCTGGCGGCCGAAAGGCCGTCCAGCAGCGGCATCTTCACGTCCAGCAGCACGAGGTCGGGCTGTGTCTGCCGGCACATCTCGATCGCGTCGAAACCGTCCGCCGCCTCGCCAACCACCTGGTAACCCTGCGCCGACAGCAGCTCCTTTAAATCCATGCGGGTGATCGGCTCGTCGTCCGCAATCACCACTCTGATTCGGCTCATATCCATTCTCCTTACCCTCAGGCGGCATCACTCCTCCGCCTGTTCATAGCCCAGATAGGCCATCAGTGCGTCCACCCCTTCGCCGGTGACGCTGCTGGTGACGAACACCGTTTTGGCGCCCGCCATATGCAGGTATTTTTTTGCCTTTTCTATCTGCTCCTGCGCAGCGATATCGCTTTTTGTCACTACGCCCAGTACCGGCTTGGCAAACTGGCTGTTATAGGAGGGCGGGAACATGGTACCCTCCTCTGTGGCGGACTGCACGAATACCACATAGTCCGCTTCCACCGAGGTGACCATCAGCGCCCCCCGAAAGCTGCGCCGCTCCAGGTATTCGCCGGGCGTATCGATCATCGTCTGGTTGATAACCTGCACGGTCTGTGTTTTGTGATACGCCAGATCGCGTCGGCTGATACGCTGGCACAGCGTTGTCTTGCCCGCCGTGGATCGCCCGACCAGCATGATCCGCTTCTTTTCCCTGTTTTCCATGTCCAATTCCCCTATGTCCTGGTCATCGGCGCCGGGCTGAAGCCCATCATGTCGCACAGCACCTGCATCACACCGGCAAGCGCTTCCTCCACCGCCGCCACCTCGCCGGTGATGACCAGCGAGCCGTTGAAACGGTCCACAAAGCCGATCTCGACCGAGGCCGCCTTGGCCGCCACGTCCGCGCCGATCATCGCGGCCTCGCTCGGCGTGATGGTCATAATGCCGATCGCCCCGTGCGCGTCGATCAGTCCCAGCTTGGCGTAAAGCGTATCCTCGGGACTGGCGATCACATGGCACAGGGTGACCTGCTTTCCTGGCACAAACTCCTGGATAATCCTTTTTTTCTCATCCAGCTCGATCAACTCCGCCGCCCCCTTTTCTAAAAATAAAAGCCCCCAAAGGACCCCGCCTGTCGGCCGGATTCTCGGGAGCTACGTCGCTCTTTTATTGGAAAATCGCTTTTTGCATTGGACACTAACGGCGCGTCCTCTGCCTGAAATAAACAAAACAGCTAATTTCAGCTTATTGCTTTATGGTTAGTTTAGCAGTATTTTGGCTGTCTGTCAATGACTTTTCCGGCGTATATAGCTCCTGAATTTAAGCGCGCGCCCCTGCCGGCCCGCCGGCCTGCGGGCGCCTGTCGCAAGGAGGGATTTCCCATTTCTTTCAATATATTTCCACATCCCAATTTCTTCCTATTTGGTATGTTTGACCATTACAGGAAGACCGTGCTATAATGTAAAAAACACGTTAAAAATATCGTGCGGTTTTCGCACTGCGAAAGCGAAACGACCCACCGCCCGCATCCAAAAAGAAAGGGAGATTTTTGTGTCTAACTCGGATCTACTGGACAAAAAGCTATGCGAAAAATTGGCGCAGTCGGCAAGTCTGACCATTGGACACGACGTGCTTATTACCGACTCCTTTGGCTATGTCGTCGCCTCCAACGATCCCGACCGCGTCGACTCGCTGCACGAGGCTTCGCTTGAAGTCATCCAGAGTGCGCGCAAAATCTACCATGACGCCGCAGCAGCCCGTAAATTCGCCGGCACCAAGCCCGGCATCACCATCCCCATCATCATCGATTCCATCGTCATCGGCACGATCGGCATTACCGGCGCCCCGCACGAGATTTCGCAATATGCCCTGCTGATCCAGCAGCTTGCGCAGATATTTCTCGATTTTGAAAAGCGCCAGCGCTCCACGACCCGCACCGATTACCGGAAGAAAAACCTCCTGCGCGAAATCATTACATATGATTCCCGCTCACACGATGAAGCCGCCATCTGCGAAAGCGCTTACGAATTCGGCATTGACCTGAACGCGGCGCGCATCGCCGTCAAACTGGAGGAAATCGAAGGCCGGCACGACGACGCTTCCGAGGAAACGCGCGTGCATCAGGCGAAAATCATGGAATGCCTGCTGCGCCATTTCGATCATCCGCAGGATTTTGTCTGCCCGCAGAACAATACCGGCTATGTCGTGTTTGCCTTTGGGCTGCGCAGCATCCAGCCGCAGCAATACCTGGAAATGCTGCAGCAAAAGTGCCTTTGCGTGAACAGCGAGTGCCTGACCGTCGGCATCCGCCTCCGCATCGGCATCGGCTTCTTCTCCCACTCGGTCGAGACGCTGCGCCAGTCCTATGAGAATGCCTGCTTCGCCTTAAAAAGCATCCATGCCGGCATACGGAACAGCACCTGCCTCTATATCGGCGATGTGGTTCTGGAGAAAATCGCTGCCAGCCTGCCGGACGGCATCTGTAGCGAGATCTCCGCGCAGATGTTCGGGCGGGTCATGCAGGCGAAAAACCGCAAGGAGGTCCTGTTAACGATTGAACACTGGTTCCAGCAGCGCTTTAACTTTGTGCAGACCGCGCAGGCGCTGCATATCCACAAAAGCACCCTGGTTTACCGCTTCCGCCGCATCCGCGAAACCTGCGGGCTGGATATGTACGATCTGGACAAGGTGCTTGCCATCTATCTTCTGGATATCCGGCACAAGTTGTGCGGCCAGTCCGACTCCCGCACCAGTTCCATCGTCATGTGAAAGAATTTCGATACGCTTTTTGCCGGAAGGGGCCGCGCTGTCAGGTTACAGCGCGGCCCCTTTCAGCGAAGAAACAGATAATCCTTTTCTATCGGCGGGTCAAACCGAACCCATAATCAAGCGCGGTAGCCAGAGCGAAAGCTCCGGTATGTAGGTGGTGAGGATCAGCGTAGGCACATAGCAGAAGGCGATGATCGTCAGCATCGGCTTCATCATGCTCTTGGTGTCCACCTTGCAGATACGCCCGCCCAGGTAGAGGAACGGCGCGGTCGGCGGGGTTACGTTGCCCATGCCGAGGTTTACGCCCAGAATAGCCGCCATTTGATAGGGGTTCACGCCAAGCTCCATGCCAATCGGCAACAGGATCGGCGCCACCAGCAGGGTGCCGCTGACGTCATCCATCAGCATGCCGATGATGACCATAAAAATGTTAATCATCAGCAGAACCAAGTACTTGTTGTTGCCGGTCACGGTGAGCAGTGCGTCCAGAATCATGGATGGAACGTTGTTCATGACCAGAATGCGGCTGACGACCATGATGGTGCCCAGCATAACCATGATAACGCCGGTGGTGACCGCGGATTCCTTGAAGGTGCGGCCCAGTTCCCTCATCTTGGTCCCTCGGTAAATCAGAATGCTGACAGGGATCGAGTAAACGATCGCCACGCCGGCCGCCTCAGACGGGGTCATAAAGCCACCGTAGATGCCGCCCAGCACGATGATCGGCATAAACAGCGCCGGAATGGCGTGTACGGTGGAGCGGTAGGTATTGGACATCCAATCTTTCCGCGACATCTTTTCCGTGACCATGACATCCGGATACTTTTTACACATGACAATGCCGCAGATACCGATAAGTATCGTCAGGATAATGCCTGGGATGACCGTTGCCATAAAGCAGGTCAAAACCGAGAGGTTGCCCGACCATGCAAACAGTATCTGAATCGAGCTTGGCGGGATAAGCATGCCGATCGGCGCGGCGCAGGCCAGGACGGCCGCCGCAACCCCCATCGGATAGTTGCGCTCGCGCATTTTCGGCGCCATGATCGAGCCGATGCAGGACAGAGTCGCCGCGCCGCTGCCGCAGATCGCGCCGAATACCGCGCAGGCTACCGAAGACACCGCGCACAGCGCGCCCTTGACACGACCGGTAAAGGCCTCTACAAAATTGACCAGCGCGCTGCCGACGCCGCCCTTTTCCATAATCGCACCCAGAATGATAAACAGCGGGATCGCGATCAGCACCGAGCTGTTCATCTTACTGTAAACTGTGGTGAACACGAAGGAGGCGTCGAAGCCGAGCGTCAGCACGAGCCAGATCGTCGCCGCACCGAACGAATACACGACCGGTACGCCCACGACAATACAGACCAGCAGGATTGCAAATGCAACACCCAATTCCATTACTCGCTTCCCCCTTCCTCCGCAGGCTCTTTCGCCTTGCCGAAATCCTTATCCAGTAACACACGGAAGAAGTTAAACACCGTGTACAGTTCCATCAGCAGAAAGCCGACCAGCAGCGGCATCTGCGAAAGGGACATGGGGATTTTCAGGCCGGTCGTCACGGCATTGAACCTGAGGTTGAACGCCATATACTCAAAGCCCCAAATGCAGAACACCAAAATCACCACAAAGCTGACCGCCTGGATGACCAGTTCCACAATCTTCTTGGAGCGCGGCGACTTGAACACCGACGACAGCATATCGCCCTTGATATGCGAGCCTTCGTAGCTTCCGTAGATGCCGCCAAACCAATAAAGCCACATTGCCACAACGCACAGGACCTCTTCCTGTCCGAAAAAGTTCATCTGCAGGATATACCGCATCACCACGCCGACAAACACAATGCCGGCCGCCAGGATGCTGGTGATAATCATTACGGCAGATTCCACTTTCAGCAACGCGCGGAATATGATATTATTTTGGATTTTATCCATGATCGCCACTGCACGATTCCTCCTTCCGGATATGCTATGCAGCCTCCCGCAGGCCGTTTGCTATCAGTGAATTGAATATTTCCGTATCCAGCGTGTTTTCGTACTTCGGCCATACGTTGGTGCGGAAATGCTCGCGCATCGTTTCATATTCTTCCTCTGTCGGCCGGTAAATCTCGATACCCATGGCTTCCATATCCTGCATCGCCTGCTCGTCCAGCCCCTCCATCTGGTCTGCAAAGCTCATTGTGGATTCTGCAAACGTATCGCTGATAATGGTTTGGTACTCAGCAGGCATACCGTCGTACAAATCCTTGGTCATAATACAGATGATACTTTCAAAACTGCAGCGCGCATCTCCGAAATATTTTAAAACATCGCGGAAGCTAAGATAATTGACATAAGCACCGCCGCCGAGCCAGCCGTCACATACGCCGGTCTGGAGGGAGGAATAAAGCTCGCTGTAGTTAATTGTTACGCTGTTAAAACCAAATCCTTCTGCGGTCCACAGATAACCGTCCGTCGAGGGGCAGCGAATCAAATACGGCTTTGCTGCATTTGGATCCATCAGATTATCGATGACCTTGGCAGCACCGACTCCCTGCGCGCCGGCAAGATAGATACCCAGGGTTTCAATATTCAAATTCCTCTGGTGTTCCAGGACCGTCTGGAAGAAATACGAATCGGGATTAACGATATACTCCTTTGCTTCCTCATATGAACTGGCCAGATATGGTATGTTCATAATTTCCAGATTGGAATCATATGTCGTAAGCACGCCGCTGACCATCAGGTCGATCGTGCCTTTCATGATCTCCTCATAAACCGAGGTATAATCGCCCAGCTGGTCGGAGGGGTAAATCTGGATCTTGACGTTCCCGCCGGTTTCCTCTTCGATTTTGTCGCACGCGGCCTGCACGGCAATGGTCATTTCATGGTCTGCCGGATACAGCGTGGCTAAACGCAGTTCATATGTCTGCTCGCCGTCCGCGTTGGTTGCGCCGCTGGAGTTGCCGCATCCGCCCAGCGCCAGCGTGGATGCGCCCATAGCGCCCAGCAGGGCCAGGCTGATAATTCTCTTTCCCAGATGTTTCATTGATGATCGCTCCCTTTCTCTCCAATTTCTTTGTTTCGGACTGTATACCCATCTCCCCGTGAAATCCTAAGCATCTGTGCCGCGCGCATTGCGGCGGCACAGATGCCTGCGTTCGGTCCGGCTTTCAAAGGAAGCCGTAATAAGGGGTCTGCGTTACCGTGGACTTAACGTATTTGATCAGCGTGATCGCATCGTATACCGGCAGGTTCAGCTCTGCCTGCAGGCGGTGCGCGTAAGGCGGCATATCCGTGCATTCCAGCAGGATCGCGCCGATATCCGGATTCTCCTCGATCATGCGGTGCGCGATGCCGGAAAGCTCATCCCCCACCTTGTCGTAATCCAGGCCGCCCTTTCCAGTTAGGATATTGGGGAACTCCTCCTCGTCCTGCGCGCCGTATACCACGCAGCGCTTCTGCAGCTCTTCGCTGATGCTGCACGCCTCGAACAGCGATTTGGTCAGCGTGTTTTTGTTTGCAGTCATAATGCCGACCTTCTGATCGGATTTCAGGCCGACCAGCACCCACGGCACCTGCACCATGGAGGACAGGTAGCAGGGTACGTCCAGCTGGTCTGCGACCAGCTTCTGATAATGGCCGAAGAAGCCGCAGTTCGCGCAGATCGCGCGGCACCCATCCATTTCCAGCTGCTTGGCGGCAGCCACGATATTATCCACCAACGACATATCGCCCGCCAGGATATTATCGATGCCCGAGCCTTTCACCTCGATGAATTTTACTGGAAAGTCGTAGGTATAGGCATTGGATACGTTGCCGGGAAAGAACGGAAGATGCGCCCACAACTGAAGAATACCGATCGGGAAGCCGTTCATCAGCTGACCTTCCGTTGTATCGTATCTTCTGTTGGGTGTATTGGGACCCATATAGCCCCAATTTCGAATGATCTTGCTCATGGCGTTTCCCTCTCTTCGCTGTCAGATGTTTTTTATTTACTTCTTGCCTGTGCGCACATAGGCGAGCAGTGTATCCTTGTCCATGCCCTCGATGCCCAACTCGTCCAGGCCGCAGCCTTCGGCGCGCCAGTCGCGCTCATGTACGATATTGATGATGTCGATGAAGCCGTTGGTCAGCGGCATCGGAACGCCCACCACCTCGGCGATCGCCGCCCATGGAACCAGTCCGAACGGGATATCCTCGGTCAGATAGCGGCTGCTGAGGTCGTTCGGGCCGCAGATCGGCGTCAGGCCGATCGAGCCATGTCCCTCCTTATACAGATCCTGCCAGGTCCATTCATAGTCGTCCGGACGGCCGGCGAAATCCTCCATCGGGCGGAGGTTGTAGCCCAGCACATTGCCCAGCGCCTTGCGCTCCTTATCCATCGCGATGTTCAGGCGGCACGCGGAGGGCGTCCAGCCGTGCTCGTACAAGAAGAAATTGACCTGCGGGCTTTCAATGCGGGAGATGTTGAACAGCACCGGTCCGGCGTGCCAATCGGGGTTGACGATCGCAAGGCCGCACTCCAGGCAGTCATGGTAGATTTTCTCAAACGGGAACAGATCCTCGCGCATCTCGTCGATCAGCTCCGGCCCCTTATCCGCCGGCAGGAACGCAATATTGATCGGGTTGCGGCCGAATACGTTGACCTCGCCCGAGCCAGGGGCGGTCAGACGGGAGTCATACGGCAGGTTGTTCGCATCCGCGAAGATCGGGCAGTCCGGATCGTCGCCGAATATGTTTTTCATGACCAGCGCGGAGAACGCGCCCGGATAGGTGACGACAATCTGATCCTTATGCAGATGGCCCTTGAGCAGCTTGGCGTAGCCCAGGTGGGTGAACGCCGGCGCTACCAGGCAGATATACCGGCAGCCTTCCACTGCCTCGGCGATATCGTCAGTGACCATATTCAGCTCGACCGGCCCCTGCAGCTCCTTGATATTGCCTTTCAGTCGGATGGTCTTGGTTTCGAAAACCTTTTTCATGTTGCCCTTGAACTGGGGCATTTCGTACAGATTGACCGTGTGTCCCTTAAACGCAAACTCTGCCGCCATCGTGTGCGCGCCGTTGCCGCCGCCCAAAACTGCAATTTTTTTCGGTGTCATAACCCATTCATCCTTTCAGCATTTTGATAGAATCAACAAATATCGCCTGTGGTTTGTATTTCGATATTAGCATAGTCCACAAAATACTACATCCTACGATATGGATTAAATTTTTTTATCAAGCGGGCCGTTTCTGCATCATACCATACGACAACATGGACGAAACGAACAAATTTCTTCCCCCGCGCCTTATGCACTTTTATGCTGCTTTTCTATTTTTCCGGCGCCGCCGCAAACACCGCCGCGTCCGGTTCTCTCCACCCCCATTCAGGCATACGATAAAAGCAGGGCGCACACCCTGCCCGTGTCCTTGTCTTTCTCCCGTGGTTCCCCGCCATTTCGCGAAAGGAGGCCTCCCCCATGACAACGACGGTCAGCATCGAGCCCTGCGACCCGCCGGTGACGCAGGGCGAATTCAAGGCGCAGCTCTGCCGGATCCGGCAAGGCTTCGCACGCCCGCTTCCGGCAAAACCGGCATAGCGGTCATCCCCGCCTCGTAAAACGCACAGAAAGGAGAACGCTGTACGGTCGCCATCTATACCCGACAGTCCGTGGAACGCGCGGACAGTATATCGGTCGAGCAGCAGGCGCAGCTCTGCCGCGGCGCGCTCACTACACGCGAGCTGCAGTCCTGCCGGGTGTACACGGACAAGGGCTTTTCCGGCAAAACCATCAACCGGCCCGCGCTCCAGCGGCTGCTTCACGACGCGGAAAACGGCCTGGTTGACAAGATCCTGGTCTACCGTCTGGACCGCATCAGCCGTTCGGTCCATGACTTTACCGGCCTGTGCGCCCAGCTGTCGGCGCGCGGCGTCCACTTCCAATCGGTCGCCGAGGGCCTTACGCTCGACGACTCCCCCTCCGGCACGGTCATGGCGCAGATCATGATGGTATTCGCGCAGTTCGAACGCGAAACCATCCAGCGCCGCGTCACTGACAATTATTTTGCCCGTGCGAAAGCCGGCATGTATCTGGGCGGCCGGCCACCGTTCGGCTTCAGCAAGGGGGAAACCACGATAGGCGGCAAACGAACCGCCTGCTATGTGGCCGATCCCGTGCAGTCCGCGCTGATGGCCTCGCTCTATGCGCGTTACCTGCAGGATGGGGAAACGCTGGGCTCGCTGGTGCGCTGGCTGAACGCGGGCGGGTACCACACCGCGCGCGGCGGGAGCTGGTCGACGCTGCCGCTGGGGCGCCTGCTGCGCAGCCCCGCTTTCGTGCGGGCGGACGCCGCGGTTTACTGCTATCTGCAGGGCAAGGGCGCCACGATGAACGATCCAATTGACGCCTATGACCAGCGGCACGGCTGCTACTGCTATGCGCCGCACCAGTCCGGCCACCGCCTGTCCGACCTGTCCGGCAGCTTTATCACCCTCGCGCCGCACGAGGGGATCGTGGACGCTGCGTGCTGGCTGGAAGCGCAGCGCAAGCTCGACCGCAACCGGACGCTGTGCAGTAGCGGCGCAGGGACGCACAGTTGGCTGTCCGGCTTGATGAAATGCCAAAAATGCGGCTACGCGATCACTGTGGTCAACAAGCCCGCCGGCATGCGCGGCCACTATATCAACTGCGGCGGGCATAAGCGCGGGAACGCGGTCTGCCCGGGCCGCGGCACGGTCGTGACGCTGGAGCAGATCGAGGAAGCAGTCCAGACGCGCCTGCTCGATTTCCTGCGCAGCTACCGTGCGGTGGCCCCCCAAACGCAGCGCCGTCCCGACGCCCGCCTCAACCGGCTTGCGGCCGCCATCGCCCAGCAGGAAGACGAGATCGGCCAGCTCACGCGAAACCTTGCGCACGTTCGCGAGACCGATGTCATACATATCGTTTCCGCGCAGATCCACGAGGCCAACCACGCCCTGTCCGAGCTGAAGCGCCAGCGCGACGCCCTGCTCTACACCCATCCGCAGGACGATCTGGAGCCGTTTTTCCAGGCCATTCTGACCGAGTGGCCGGATTACACCATTCCCGAAAAGAAGAAGATTGCGCAGGCGGCTATCCGGCGGGTCGTCGTCGGCGACGATACCGTCGAGGTCGTGTTCCGTTTGCCCTATGGCGCCTGAATAAAAAAACGGACGAAGGCCGTTAGGCCTCCGTCCGTTCTGGCGGATCGATCCGGTATTCCCCGTAGCAGCGGCCGGCCGCTTTTCCGCAGCGCTTTCATGCCTTGGTTTGCTTTTCCAGGAAAGGGAGCTGGCTTTTTGTATCAACATCATACAATTCGCGCGCGCTGTCCGCAGGGACGAGCACGCAGTCCGGCCGCCGGAGCAACGCGCGGCCGCCCTCGTCGCCTGTGAGCGCGTACAGGCCGGACACAAGCGCTGCGGCGAACAGCGCGGGGTTGCCCAGCCGTCCGCCGCAGCACACGCGCGCGCAGGGTACGCCCGGTCGGGCCGCATCCAGCAGGCGTGCCATGGTGGAAGCGGTCAGGTACGGCTGATCGGCTACGACAAAGGCGACGAAATCGCCCGCCTGCAGCGCAAGCGCGTCCAGTCCCGCGCGGATGGTGCAGGACAGGCCATTTTCACTATCCGGACTGTACACAGCGCGCACGCCCAGTGCCCGCGCGCCGTCCAGCACCGCGCCGTACCGCGAGACCACGGCCAGCGTACAGTCGTCCCGCGTTTTGGCAAGCGAAGCGAGCATGTCCAGCCCGTGACGGTAGAGCGGCCTGCCCTCTAATGGATACAGCAGCTTGTTTTCCCCAAAGCGGCGGCCGCTCCCGCCCGCAAGAAACAGGATATGCGTCATGCCTGCCCGCGCCGGATGCCCCGCAGCACCTTTTCCGGCGTGATAGGCAGCTCGCGGTGCCACACGCCGGTGGCGTTGTAGATCGCGTGCGCGATCGCGGGCGAGGGCGTGTTGATGACGATCTCGCCGATCGACTTGGCGCCGAACGGGCCGGTCGGCTCGTAGCTGGATTCAAACTCCACATGCAGTCTGCCCATGTCCAGACGGGTGGGGAGCTTGTACTGCATCAGCGAATTTTCCATGATGCGTCCAGTCGGCTCGTAGGTCACGTCCTCGAAAAGCGCCATGCCGATGCCCTGCACGATGCCGCCCTCGGTCTGCACCCGCGCGAGGCTGGGGTTGACCGGCGTGCCGCAGTCCACGACCGCGGTGTAATCTAAAACGTCTACCTGGCCGGTTTCGGTGTCCAGCTCGATCTCAACCATGCCCACCATAAACGGCGGGGGCGAAACCGGCGAGGAGTGCGAGGCCGTGGCTTCGACCGCTGTGCCGTTGCCGCACATGGACTTGGTCGCAATGTCGAACAGCGTGACCTCGCCCGTGCCGTCCAGCTTGCGCACCGTGCGGCCCGCGAATTCCAGCCCGTCTGCCGCGCAGCCCAGCAGGTCCGCCGCGACCGCGCAGATGTTCTCCTTGAGCTGGCTGCACGCCTTTTCGACCGCCTTGCCAGTGACGTAGGTGGTCGAGGACGCATACGAGCCCGAGTCGTAGGGCGATGCGTCCGAGTCCGCGCCGAACACCGTGATATCGTCCACCGAGCAGTCCAGGCACTCGGCCGCCATCTGGGCGAGGATGGTGTCGCAGCCCGTACCCATGTCCGCCGCGCCGATCATCAGGTTATAGAAGCCCTCGTCGCTCAGCTTGAGGGTCGCGGAGCCCACGTCCACGCCCGAGATACCCGAGCCTTGCATGGCCATGGCCACGCCCGCGGCGCGCACCTTACCATTCCCCATGTCGCGCACGGGGTATTTTCCGTCCCAGCCGAACAGCTCCTTGCAGCGCGCCATGCAGCGGTCGAGCGCGCAAGCGCTCGCCGGCTCGTTGTAGTACGCGGCCATGACCTGGCCCTCGCGCACCATGTTCTTTTCGCGGATCGCAACCGGGTCGATACCCAGCCGCGCCGCCAGCTCGCTGACCGCGCTCTCGACCGCGAAGATGCCCTGCGTCGCGCCGTAGCCGCGGTACGCACCCGCGGCCTGCACGTTGGTATACACTACGTCGTAGGCGAAGCGGAACGCCTCGAGATTGCCTGTGTACAGCGGGATGGATTTATGGCCGGACAGGCCGACCGTGGTCGGGCCGTGCTCGCCGAACGCGCCCGTGTTGGACAGGGTGTATACGTCAATCGCGCGGATCACGCCGTCCTTATTTGCGCCCACGCGCACATGCACCTCCATCTCGTGACGCGGCGAGCCGGCGATCTGGCACTCCTCGCGGGAGTAGATCATCTTGGCAGGCTTGCCGGTTTTCCACGTGACGAGCGCAGGGTACACCTCGGCCACGACCGTCTGCTTCGCGCCGAAGCCGCCGCCGATGCGCGGCTTCTCGACGTGGATTTTGCTCTTGGGGATGTCCAAGGCGTTGGCGATGATGCGCCGCACATGGAACACGATCTGCGTGGAGGACACGATGTGCAGGCGGCCGTAGTGGTCGATCTCAGTGTAAGTGCGGAAAGTCTCCATCATGGCCTGCTGGCAGGCCTTGGTGTGGTAGACGCGATCCACGACCTCGTCGCAGCTGGCCAGCACCGCGTCCACGTTCCCGTCGCCGCAGATGTCGCTCGCGCACAGGTTGCGCCGGTTGTCCGCCCCGACCGGACAGAGCGAGCGCCAGTTCTCCTCCGGATGCACGAGAATTGCGTTATCCTTGGCCGCGCGGAAGTCAAGCAGCGGCTCAAGCACCTGATACTTCACTTTGATAAGCTCCAGCGCCTTATCCACCACTTTTTCGGTTTCGCCCGCGACGACCGCCACCGCGTCGCCCACGAAGCGCACGCGCCGGTCGAGGATCAGCCGGTCGTAGGGCGACGGCTCGGGGAAGGTCTGCCCCGCCATAGTAAAGCGTTTTTGCGGCACATCCTTGTAGGTGAAAATGCACTCGATGCCCGGCACCTTGCGCGCAATGTCCGTATTGATCTCCTCGATCAGCGCGTGGGCGTGCGGCGAGCGCAGCACCTTGACCACCAAGCAGTCATGCGGGGTCACGTCGTCCACATAGGCGGGCCTGCCAAGCAGGAGCTGCATGGCGTCCTTTTTGCGCACGGGCTGATTCACCACGCGGAAGCGGTTCTCACTCATGCCCGCGCCTCCTTCCGGCTGTCCAGATACGCTCGGATGCCGCGCAGTTGCCCCTCATACCCCGAGCAGCGGCACAGGTTGCCCGCAAGATAGGCGCGGATCTCGTCGTCGGTCGGGTCGTGGTTCTCTCGCAGCAGCGCGATGGTGTTCATCACAAAGCCCGGGTTGCAGAAGCCGCACTGCTCCGCGCCCTGGTCGGCGATAAAGCCGACAAAGTCCGCAGCTTCCTCCTGCAGACCCTCAAGGGTCTGCACATGGCGCCCCGCCACGCGCGCGGCGAGCACGCTGCACGACAGTACAGGCGTACCGTCCAGCAGTACGGTGCAAAGGCCGCAGTTGGCGGTCTCGCACCCGCGCTTGACCGAATAGCAGCCATGGTCGCGCACCAGGTCGATCAGCAGGGTATCCGCGCCGATGGACGCGGTCAGCGACCTGCCGTTGAGCGTCAGTTTGATCTCCATGCCTTATCCCTCCTTACTGAGCGCGAGTGCCGCGCGGCGCACCAGTACCTCGCAGACCGCACAGCGGTAATCCGCTCCCGCGCGCAGGTTGCCGCCCAGCACCGCTCGGGCAGCGATATCGGCCGCAAACGCGCGCGCGCTGTCCTCTGTGATACCCTGTGCAAGCGCGCCTTTCTCGTCCGCAAACGCCGCGGCGGGCATGGGGCGCGCGCCAACGGCGCATGTATACCGGCCGTCCCGCTCGCTGAGCGCCACGGCCAGCACAGGGAAGTCGGTCGAGATGTTGCGCTGGGACAGATAAACCGCCCGCTGCGACGCTTTGGGGAGGGTGACGTGCGTCAAAATATCCCGCGTGACGCGCGGCAGCGCAGCAAAGTCCGCAAGCGGCATTTCGCCCGCATGATGCAGCGTGACCGCCGCGTCCAGCGCGAGAAACAGCGTCAGTACGTCCGAAAAACCGAACCGTCCCCACAGGCTGCCGCCCACGGTGGCGCAGTTGCGGAACTGCACGCCCACAATATGGCGCAGCGCCTCGGCCATCGCACCCTGCGTCAGCACGGCCAGGCCCGCGTGCGTCTCGAGCGCGCGCAGAGGGACCATCGCACCGATGCGGTATCCCGTTTCTGTCTCTTCGATCCGGTCCAGCCCAAGCCCGCACAGGTCGATTGCCGTCCCAACACTCCTGTGTTGCATCTTGAGCCAGAGCATACCGCCCAGCACTACGCTGCTTTTTTTCTGACAAAGCGCGTACGCTTCGTCCAGGCTCTCCGGCCTGACATATTGCCCGATCGTCAACAAAGCTGTTCCCTCCGTATGGTCTGATGTGCTTATCATAGCATGTGCGCGCGCAAAAAACAATTTGCCGCGCGCTTTTTCGTTATCCTTTGTCAATAACAACGTCTCCCTGACGCACAACCGGCTTCCGGCGCGCCTGTGCGCCGGAAGCCGGTATCCTCTGTGCCTACGGGAAAAAGCCTATGCGTTTTCCTCTTTTTTCTCCTGGGGCAGCAGCACGTTTAGCAAAATCGCCACGAACGCCGCGGGTACGATGCCCGAGCCGCCGAAAATGAGCTGCACCGCCTGCGGCAGCCCCGCCAGGACCGCGGTATTCGCGCCCAGGCCGTAGCCTAGGCCGAGCGCGACCGAAACAATGGTCATATTGCGCGCGGTCAGCGGCTCGCGGGTGATGAGCTGGATGCCACTCATCACGATGGACGAAAACATCATGACCGCCGCACCGCCCAGCACGCTCTGCGGCATGATCGACACCAGCGCCGCCAGCTTGGGCAGCAGGCCGCACAGGATGAGGAACACCGCGCCGCACGCGAGCGCGAAACGGTTGACGATCTTGGTCATCGTGACCAAGCCCACGTTCTGGCTGAACGAGGTATTCGGCAGCACGCCGAATACCGCCGCGAACGAGGAGCCAAGCCCGTCGCACACGATGCCGCCGGAAAGCTCCTTATCGGTCGCCTCGCGGCCCATGCCGCCCTCCATCACGCCGGAAATGTCGCCCACAGTCTCCACCGCGGTAACGATGAACATAATCATCACCGGCGCGATCGCACGCACGTCGAACACGACCGGCACCGGCATGAGCTCAGGCACCGCGAACCAGCTTGCCTGGGCAACCTTGTCCCAGTTGAGCACCCACGCCTTAGTGTACTCCACGCCCTCGGCCGTTACCCCTGTCGTGGGCAGGAACAACGGCAGCACCGCGCAGATCACATAGCCAACGATAATGCCGATCAGGATGCAGGAGTAGCTCAGCATGCCCTTCGAACAGTGCTTGAGCACCAGGATGACCACCAGCACGGCCAGCGCCACCAGCAGGTTTTCCACCGAGCCGTAGTCCTGCGCCGAGCTGCCGCCGCCGAACGAGGCCACGCCCACGCTGATCAACGACAGGCCGATGGACAGCACGACCGTACCCGTGACGACCGCGGGGAAAAACCGGCGCAACGGCTTGAGGAAAAAGCCCAGCACGCCTTCAAACAATCCGCCGATGATGGACGCGCCCATCATCGCACCATAGGCGAGGATGCCGCCGCCCATCACCTGCGCCACGCTCTGAAACACGCCAATAAAGCCCGAGCTGGTACCCATGATGATCGGCACCTTGCCGCCCACCGGCCCGATCGAGAAAAGCTGTACCAGCGTGACGATACCCGCCACCAGCATTGCATTCTGCAGCAGCGACACCTGGACCGCCGCGAACTGCTCCGCGTCGCTCATCGCGGCGCACGCGCTGGTGATGATCAGGATGGGGGTCAGGTTGCCGACGAACATCGCCAGCACATGCTGCAGCCCCAGCGGAATCGCCTGCCCCAGCGGGATTTTGGCCGTGAAGTTATACGGCCCGAAAAAGGATTGCTCCTTCTTTTCGTTTTCCATATTGTCCTCCCTGTTTTGATTTAGTGAAATGATACCCCCATTATAACAAATATCCCTGTTTTGTCCCACTCAGTTTGACAATTTTTTGTCCAAATCCCGCATTTTCTACATTTGGTTCAAGTCCGGCCGCCCAAAATCCGGCCGCGTTGGCCTTTTTTGCCATATCCCGTCTGCATTTCGGTGCGTCTTACCGGACCGTATGAAAAAAACCGGCTGAATCCAGCCGGTTTTTTTCATACGGTCCCTGCAGCGCGCTCAGTCGCGGAACTGCACGGTCTGGGTTGCCGCATCCATCCCGTCCACGATGGCGAGAGATTCCACGCGCAGCCCCTTTTCCCGCAGCAGCTTTCCACCGCACTGGAAGCCCTTTTCGATCACGATGCCAATACCGGCCACGCGCGCGTGCGCGGCCTCGACAATCTGGCACAGGCCCATGGCCGCGCAGCCATTGGCCAGGAAATCGTCGATAATCAGGATGTTTTCCCCGGGCCGCAGGAAGCGGCTGGCAACAATGACCTCATACCGGCGCTTGTGGGTAAACGATTCGACCGGCGCGGACAACATGGTCCCGTCCAGGTTGATCGACTGCGCTTTTTTGGCGAATACAACGGGTACGCCGAAATACTGCGCCGCGATCGCCGCAATGCCGATGCCGGAGGCCTCGATCGTCAGGATCTTATCGATCCGCTCGTCCGCAAACCGGCGCTTGAACTCCCTGCCGATCTCGTTAAACAGACCGATATCCATTTGATGATTGAGGAAATTGTCAACCTTGAGCACATTACCCTCTTTGATCACACCGTCTTTTCTGATCCGTTCTTTCAAAAGTTCCATGGTCGCGTTCTTCCTTGTCCGTACTGAAGTATCTTTGTTATAAAGCATACCATTTTTCCGTCCGGCTGTATAGCTTTTTTTCGACCTTTTTTCCAGAGGCTCCCGTATCCTCCCGCAACGCTGCGCGACCGCAAGGACCGCATGAGCATGTATTCCGGCCTGGAGGTGCGCGTGCCGTTCTGCGACCACCGCATCGTGGAATATGCTTATAATATGCCGTGGGCGTTCAAGGCGCTGGACGGGCGGGAAAAGGGCGTTGTGCGCAAGGCCTTTGAAGCCATGCTGCCGGAGGAGATCGTCTGGCGCAAGAAAAGCCCGTATCCCAAGACCTTTCATCCGGTCTATACCCGCCTGTGCGCCGACTATGTGCGCCGCATTTTCGCGGACAGCGAATCCATCGCCTCCGCCCTGTTCGACCATGCCGCGGTGGAGGCGCTGATGGAGCGGCCGGAAAGCCTTGCCGAGCCGTGGTACGGCCAGCTTATGCGCACGCCGCAGATCTTCGCCTATATCGTGCAGCTCGACCGGTGGTTCAAGCAGTATAAGGTCCGTCTGGCCTGACCACCGGCACATCCATCCAATCATACAGGAGGTCGCTATCCATGCCCGATCCCGCTACCAGCTCGGCCGTGCTGCGTGTTGTCGTAACGACCGCGCTAGGCGCGCTCCCCCTCGCGGGCGCTTCCGTGACTGTATCCACCGCAGCCGACCAACCCGGTGAACGGACGCTGCTTTACAGCGTCCGCACCGATCAGAACGGCATGACGCCGCCCATGGAGCTACCCACCCCGCCGCTGTCCAACTCCATGACACCGGACAGTGGCACGCCGTTTTCCCTCTATACCGTAGAAGTTGCCAAGGAGGGCTATACGCCGCTTACCGCTCTGCATATCCCCATGTTTCCCGGCATTCCAGCCGTGCTGCCGGTCGCGCTGACCCCGCTGGAGGAAAACCAGCCGTCCAGCCAGACCGATCTGACCGCCACCGGCGACCCACAGGTGCTATACCATTCCGAAACGGGCGGAGAGGAGTGAACGAAATTGCCTGAACAATCCCCCGTCGTTATTCCGGAAACGATCACCGTGCATCTTGGCGCGCCCTCATCCAACGCGCAGAACATCACCGTTCCCTTTGCCGACTATATCAAAAATGTAGCCTCGTCTGAGATCTACCCCACCTGGCCGGAGGAGGCGATCCGCGCCAACATCTACGCGCAGACATCCTATGCTCTCAACCGTGTGTTTACCGAATGGTACCGCGCGCAGGGCTATGATTTCGACATCACAAATTCCACGCGCTACGATCAGTCCTTCGTCCCTGGGCGCGATATCTTTGAGAACATCTCCACCATCGTGGACGATATGTTCAACAACTATCTGACGCGCGGCGAAGCAATCGAGCCGCTGTTCGCCCAGTACTGCAACGGCACGACCACGACCTGCCCGGGCGGGCTGAGCCAGTGGGGTACGGTCCCGCTCGCCGAGCAGGGCATGAGCGCGGAGGAGATTGTGCGTTCCTTTTACGGGGACGACATCAACTTTGTACGCAACGCACCCATCGCCCCCAACCTCGGCGGCTCCTGGCCGGGCGTCACATTCCGGCTGGGCGACGTGTCAGAGGAGGTCCGCATCATCCAGAACCGGCTCAACCGCATCTCGACCAACTATCCCAACATTCCCAAGATCTATCCCGTGGACGGAATTTTTGACGCGGACACCGAGCGCGCTGTGCGCGCGTTCCAGCAGCAGTTCAACCTTGCGGTAGACGGGATCGTCGGCAAGTCCACTTGGTATCGCATCGCCTTCATATATAACAATGTGAAACGTCTGAGCGAGCTGGACAGCGAAGGGCTGCGGCTGGAGGATGTTTCGCGTCAGTTTCCAACCGAACTGCGCGAAGGCGCGACCGGCCCCGGCGTGCAGCTTCTGCAATATTTTCTGGCCGTGGCGGGAGAATATTACGACCAGCTCCCCCGCTGGCAGATCAATCAGCTGGACGGCGTCTTCGGCCCCCAGACGCGCGAGGCCGTTACCGCCTATCAGCGTATGATGGGCCTGCCGGAAACCGGCGCTGTGGACCGCACGACCTGGAACGAGCTGCTTTCCACCTACCAGTCCATTCTGGCGGCCCGCCCCGAGCAGGAATGGCTACAGGAGCTTGCCGGCCTGCCCGAGATCTTCCTGGTGGAAGGCATGCGCGGTGAAGAGGTGCGTCGGGCGCAGCAGGTGATCAATATTATCGCGCGCTCCTATCCGGAGGTGCCGGCCGTCGGCATTGACGGTATTTTCGGCCCCGCGACGCGCGACGCGGTCTCGGTCGTGCAGGCGCTGGTCGGCCTGCCCGCCACCGGCGCCATCGGCCCGCTGACCTGGGAGTATATGGCGCAGCTCGCCAGCGATGTGCTTGCGGGCAGTCAAACCAGCGAGGGGCAGTACCCCGGCTATCCGGTGGGAGAGGAGGCAAGCGCCTGATGTACAGCGAAGCACAGCGCCGCGCGCATATTTTTGACCTGCAGACCTTCCTGCGCCGTATCCAGCTCGATCAGGCACATGTCCATCCACTGGTTCCGGACGGCATCTTCGGTCCGGAAACCGCGGCGGCGGTACGCGATTTCCAGCGCCGCAACGGCCTGCTCGTTACCGGCACGGCCGGCTATGAAACATGGACTGCAATTTACCAAGCCTATCTGCTCCTGCTCTTGGGCGACACGCTGCCTGCCGCAGTCTCCTTTTCCCCTGCCGGTTCTGACGGGCAGTTGGCTGCCGGAGACAAGGGCCCGTCTGTCCTTGTTCTGCAGCTCCTGCTTTCCTCGGCGGTGCCCCATTTTTCCTCCGTGACCCCTGTTCCGCTCACCGGAGAATACGACCGCGCGACAGCGGACGCTGTCCGCCTTGCTCAAGGGGTGTTCCTGCTCCCACAGAACGGCGTGACCGACCGCGCCACTTGGGAAGCGCTCGCCCTGTTTCACAACAGCTTCTTCGGCCGCACGCCGCTTCCCTGGCTGCTTGCGGAGCTCTGATACCCGTTTTCGTAGCAAAAAAGGACGCTCCCTTCCGGAACGTCCTTTTTGATTTTCCCGCTTATTCCGCGGCCGCTTCATCGGAAGCCGCGCTGTCGTCCGAGTCCGAGCCGTTCAGAATCTCCGCGACTCCTGCCGGCGCGTAATCGTATACGTTCTTATAGTTGATCTCGTCGTACACGTCGGTGGTTTCGACCTCTGCTTCGGTCATCCACTGGCTGAGGAGCGCGTCCATCGTCCGGCCCATCTGCGTGGCCAGGTCAGCCTGATAATTGATGAACTGGTTTTCGTAATCGAGCGCCGTGCGCTGGATGATATGATAGCCGTAGTCGCTCTTGACAAGGTCGGAAACCTCGCCCTCTGCCAGCGCCTTGGCGCCCTCGTAGAACGGTGTGACCATATCGCCCTCGGTAAAGATATACCCGTCCGGATTGCCTTCCAAGCCGCCGTCCTCGCTGTATTCGTTCATCAGGGCGTCAAAGTCCTCGCCCGCGTTGATGCGGTCCAGGATGGACTGCGCCAGCGCCCTGGCCTCCTCGTCCGTGCGGAGCGTCTCGCCTGTCGAGGGGTCGACGGTCAGGATCAGGATATGCTTGGCCGAGATGTAGTTGTCGCGGAAGTGCTCCATCAACTCCTCGTCCGTCGGCTTGTCGATCCCGTCCGAGCCGTAATAATACTCGTTGAGCGCGGAGTAGCACTGCGTGATATACAGGAAATTCATATAGGTCTGGTCGTTGAAGCCGAGCTGCGCGATCTTCTGCAGATAGCCGTCGTAGCCGCCTGCCTGGTCAATGGTGTCCTTACGCAGGGTAGACAGCTCTTTCTGGTTGCTGTAGGACAGCTCCAGACCGGCCTTTTCAAACTGCTCCAGCACAACGCGCGAGTAGACCGCCTGGTCCTTGGCAAAGCCCGGCATCATCACGCCCAGCATCTCGGCCGAGCTGTCGTCGCTCCACAGGCCCATCATGCCGTACTGTGAATACATGTTTTCGTAGTACTTCATGTTATAGATCATGTAGGTTGCGAATTCCTCCGCCCTGACCTCATCGCCGTTGACCGTCATCACGACAGGCGAATCCTCCCCCATCGGCTGATAGGAAACCGATACCTTGGAGCCCTGCCAGTAGGTGATGCCCAGTACGATTGCCAGCAAAACGACCAGCGCGGCAATACGCTGTACCCATTTGTTCATATTCCGACTCTCCTTGTATTGCAAAAAACTAAACAGACTTTTGTTATTATAGCACTGTTTTCCGTTCTATACAAGGAAAAACACAAAAACGTCACAAAGCGCCGTCGTTCTTCTCCCACTCGCGGTATTCCCGTGTCGCGTAATTGGTATAGCTGTTCTGCAGATTTTTTCCGCTCCACCCCTGCGTCAGCTCTTCCGGCGCGCGGTACGGGAGGCTGACCGGCTGCCGGCGGTGGCAGTAAATCAGGTTCGCGCCGCCGAACACGTTGCTGCCTTCCAGCTCGATGATATACAGCGTGTAGCCGCGTTGCGCCTGCGCGCCGAACGGGTAACTGACCGTGCCGGTGATGCGCGGCGCGGTCTGTACGCCGAAAACCCAATCGGTCGTGGTCACCATTTCGTTTTTGAGGTTGGGCATCGCGGCCGTATAGCTCTGCCCGTCCTTTTCATAGAGCAGGACGCCGCCAATCAGCTCCGCCGGCTCATCCTGCCACAGCAGCGCCAGCGCATCGCCCCACCAGGCCGCGCCCCGCCGCCATGCAAAGTGGTTGAGCACCGCCATGCGGTTGCCCGGCAGCTCGATATACACGGCGCTGACATCCATCCATTCCGCGCTCTCGGAATAACCCTCCGGATAATTCTCCGGCATGTTGCTGACGCGGCCCTCGCCCGGGTCAAAAAGCATCTGTTCCTGAACGCTTTCCACATAGAGCGCGCCCTCCAGCACGGCCACATGCTCGTCGGACAAGTCGGCCGCCACGTTCTCCGGCATGCCGAGCGCCGCCAACGCCTGCCGCTCCGCCGCCATCTCAGGCGTGGGCCGCGGCTGCGCGTCCAGCCGGGGATGGTTGACCCACAGGCTGCCGCCCACCACCAACGCCGCGCACAGTGCAACATAGCACCAGCCGAAGCGCTTGCCGCTCACCTGCACCGGCGCAGCGGTCAGGCAGTAGCCCGCGTCGCCCAGCCCGTCGCTGATGCGGAACATGGCTTTGACAATCACAACAAACGCAACGAGCATCGGAATCCCCGCCAGCCAGCTGTGCGACAGCGGCGACAGCGCCAGCGCAACGCACATGAGCTGCCAGACAACCGCCGAGCGGAGCGGGTCGCCCTCGGGTGCGACGCCTGCCTGCTCGTACACGCGCCGGAGGCCCGCCCGCAGCGCGCAAAGCTGTACGATCCCCGCCGCCGTATGCACAAGGCCAAGGGCGACGGCGCACGATCCCTCCGGCAGGTGCGGCGTGACCAAAAGGCCGAGATACACTGCCTGCCAGACCAGTTCTGCAAGGGCCAGCGCCCATGCCGCGCGGAACCCCGCGCCGCACCGCCGCAGCGACCGGAAGCCCAGGTAGGACAGCAGCACGCCGATCATAGGCATCAGGTATTGCAGGTACAGGAATTCCAGCCCAATATGCGTGAGGATCACGCCCCAGACGATATAGCGGATGGGCGTGTCCCAAGGATTGACCTCCCCGACCGCGCTCTCGCGCGGCAGGGCTTCCCCAAGCTCCTGTTCCAGATAACGGTCGAATTCCTCCTGTTCCCGTCCGGTCATAGCGCATCACCTCCCATCAGCCTGCGCAGCCGGCCGCGCAGGCGGTACAGTCGCCCTTCGACCGCCCGCTCGGTCAAGCCCAGCTCGGCGGCGATCTGCGCGGTGGACTGCAGATAATAATACTTGCGGTAAAACAGCAGCCTTTCGTTGTTGCTCAGCGCATCCACCGCGCGCCGGAGCTGTGCGGCGCGTTCCCGACGCAGCACTTCCTCCTCCGGCGAGGGGGACGCGCCCGTCCGCTCCTCCAGTGTCTCCTCTGGCGTATGCCGCCGCCGGAGGCAATCCACCGCCGTGTTGCGGGCCACCGCGGTCACCCAGGCCGCAAGGCTGCCCCGATCGCTCCGGAATGTGCCGAACCGGTCCCAAACGCGCAGGTAGACGTCGCTGACGCATTCCTCCACATCCTGCTCGTCCCGCAGGATACCACGCACGATGTACCGCACCATATTGCCGTACTGCTTCTGCAGCAGGGCGATACCCTCCTGGTCGCCCGCGGACAGCAGCTCGGTGATTCTGTCATCCATACCGCCGCCCCCTTTCCCCATCTGTCTTTACTCTATCTTACGGAAATTTCCCACCGAACCCACGCCCTGTTTTCAATTTGTAAACCACATACAGGGCCGTCCGCGGGATGAAAAAACGGCACAGCGTTCCGCTGTGCCGTTTTCCGTTGTTTGTTTATTCCATCAAGCCGACACAGTCGTAATACGGCTTTTCAGCAATCAACTTTTTGTTATCTTTAAACAAAGTATGTCCCAATGTAATCACCAAATAGTCCGCTTTCTGCAAAACCTCCGCAAAGGGTACATTCGGGATGCCCTGCACCTCGCCGTCTTTTGCGAACGGCTCGCAGGCGATCACATTCACGCCTTTTTCCTGTAGAATATGGCACAGCTCGATCGAGGGGGACTCGCGCAGGTCGTCCACATCCGGCTTATAGCTCAGGCCGAGCACGCCGACCGTATCCGTCACCCTGGCGAGCGAGGATACCACCTTGCCCGCGACAAAGTGCGGCTTGTTCTCGTTGCGCTCGCGCGCGGCGAGGATAACCTTGGCCTCGGCCGGAAACTGCTCATAGATGAACCACGGATCTACCGCGATGCAGTGGCCGCCCACGCCCACGCCCGGCGTCAGGATATTGACGCGCGGATGGCAGTTGGCCAGCTTGATCAGTTCGAACACGTCGATCCCCATTTTGTCGCAAATGACCGACAGCTCGTTGGCATAAGCAATATTGACATCGCGGAAGGTATTTTCGGTCAGCTTGCACATTTCGGCGGTCAGGTCGTCAGTCTTGTGGACGACCCCCTTTTCCAGCACCTTCTCATAGATGGACGCCGCCATCTCGGCGGCTTCCGGTGTGCGCGCGCCAACGATGCGATCGTTGTTCTTCAGCTCGTACATCATATTGCCGGGGATGACGCGCTCCGGACAATGCGCGACGTGCAGCCGGTTCATATCGATGCCGGACTCCTCGCCCAGCACGCGCGCGAGCATCTCGGTCGTATGCGGCGGCACGGTGGATTCCAGAATGACCAGATTGGACGGTTCGATCACCTTGCCCGCCATGCGGCCCGCGGACTCCACGAATTTCAGGTCAGCCTTGTGGCTGCCGGTTTCGTCCTGGTAGAACGGTGTCGGCACGGCGATATAGAACACATCCGATCGGGTCAGCTTGGAGGAAAAATGCAGATGCCCGTGGGCGACCGCCTTCTCGAACGCTTCCTGCAGGCCCGGCTCCACGATATGAATATGGCCGCCCTTGAGCGTCTCAATCGTTTTTTCGTTCACGTCAAAGCCGCAGACCTCAAACCCTGCCTCGGCCAGCGTGATCGCGGTCGGCAGGCCGATGTAGCCCAGCCCCATGACAGTAATTTTCATAATTTTCGTACCTCATTCAGCAAAATCTTCTTACATTATACCACTTTTTTCGCAAAATTCAACGTAGTGTTTGAATTTTTGCCCAAATACCGCTATAATGGATACTGTAGCGATTTCATACCCAAACGATAGGATGTATGCTTTATGATTTTTCAGGGCCTGCTGGACGATGCGCGCTCAATCCGCGACCGCGATCCCGCCGCACGCACAACACTGGAGGTCTTTTTGCTGTACCAGGGCTTCCACGCGCTGATCTACCATCGCCAGGCACACTGGCTGTATCAGCACAAGCTCTTTTTCCTTGCGCGGGCGCTTTCCCAGTTTGCCCGCCATATGACCGGCATCGAGATCCATCCGGGCGCGACCATCGGCCGCCGCCTGTTCATCGACCACGGCATGGGCATCGTCATTGGCGAAACCGCTGAGATTGGAGACGACTGCACGATCTACCACGGGGTCACGCTCGGCGGCACCGGCCATGACACCGGCAAGCGCCACCCGACCATCGGCAACAACGTGCTGATCGCGACCGGCGCCAAGGTGCTCGGCCCGTTCACCGTGGGCGATAACAGCCGCATCGGCGCGAACGCGGTGGTGCTGCAGGAAGTGCCACCCAATTCCACGGTCGTGGGCGTCAAGGCGCGCGTGGTCAAGATTGACGGGCAGCGCGTTTCCTCCCCGTCCTACGATCTCGACCAGGTCAACCTGCCCGATCCGCTCGCGCAGGAGCTTTGCCGCCTGCAAAGCCGCGTATACGCCAACGAGCAGCGGCTCAAGCGCGAGGAACAGCGGGAACGCGAAGCAGACGAATAACACCGAAAAAACAGGCAGGGAGCCGCGGCCCCCTGCCTGTTTTATTCTCCGGACGGTTTCTTTTTGTCCAACGCATGCAGGTATTTTCGTAAGATCACGTTGATGTACTGGGAAAACGGGCGGGCATCTTCATCAGCCAATTCACGCAGGCGGGCAACAATATCGCTGTCCAGTGTAATCGTTACTCGTTCCTTCAACGGCCTCACTTCGCTCACCTCTTGTTATCCAGCATACCATTAAATTATACTTAATATTGATTTATCATACAAAATATTATATAGTATAACCACAGGAGATGGGTATCATGATAACTTGGATCAAAAAACACTTGCTTACATTGTTATTGTTTTTTTTTGGTTTTTTTGCTTGGCATTTTCGTCGGTTGGTTCATTGGTGCTTTTGATACCTTTCACTATCTTGGGTATTCTGTCACCCTATCCTTTTGATACTTCTTCACGATATAAAAGCGCCCCGTACAAAAGTACGGGGCGCTTTTTCACTGAAACCCCTCCGCGATCACGCCGAACAGCTCGTTGATGCGGCCATACCTCTGTTTAAGGTACAGCCAGCCGAACAGCGCTTCGAGCGCGGTCGCCTGCGCATATTCCGCAACAGACGAGGAGCGCGGCACGCTCTTGGGCTTTGCGTTGCGGCCGTGACGGTACACGTCCTGTTCCTCCCCGTCAAGCAGGGGAAGGATGCGCTGCGCCGCCTCCGCCTGCGCGGAGGCGCGCACCAGCGCGACCGTATGTCTGTGCAGGTTGCGCGCGGTCTGCATGCCGCCGCACGCCAGCCAGGTGCGCACCATGACCTCATAAACGGCATCGCCCACATGGGCGAGCGCGAGGCTCGACATGCGGGCGATAGCAGCGTCATCCAGCTTGGGATGCAGATAATCCATTACTGTTCCTCAGTCGCCTTTTCAGCGGCAGCGGCCTTTGCAGCCTCGGCCTTCGCCTTGGCGGCGGCAGCCTGCTTGGCCTGCATCTCCTTGAACTTTGCCTTCTCCTCTTCGGTCGGGACAGGCTCGATGCAGCCCTTTGGACAGGCCTTGGCGCACATCTTACAGTTCTTGCACTTGTCGTAATCGATCTTGGCAACGCCGTCGATCACATGGATTGCGTCAAACTTGCAGGTCTTTTCACACATCTTGCAGCCGATGCAGCCGCTCGCGCAGACCTTCATGACCTCCGGCCCCTTATCCTTGTTCACGCAGTTGACGTGGACCTTCTTGGATTCCGGAACCAGGTCGATCAGCTTCTTCGGGCAGGCCGCGACGCACTTGCCGCAGGCCACGCACTTTTCGGTATCAACCTTGGCAACGCCGTCCACCACATGAATGGCGTCGAACGCGCACGCCTTGACGCACGAGCCGAGGCCCATGCAGCCGTACGCACAAGCCTTGGGGCCGCCCGCGACGCGCATCGCAGCGGTGCAGTCCTGCAAGCCCTCATACTTGGTCTTATCGACCGCGTTGCAGCCGCCGTTGCAGTAAACATGCGCCACCTTGCGCTCGCCCGCTTCAACCGCTACGCCCATAACCTCGGCGATTTTGGCGGCAGCCGCCGCGCCGCCGACCGGACAGCCGTTGACCGGCGCGGTGCCTTCCACGATCGCGGCCGCCAGGCCGTCACAGCCTGGGTAGCCGCAGCCGCCGCAGTTTGCGCCCGGCAGGCACTCGCGAACCAGCGGTACGCGCTCATCCACCTCGACGGCGAACACCTTGGCCGCCACGCCGAGCAGGATCGCGAACACGATGCCCATGATAAACAGGACAGCGACCGCGTAAACAATATTCATGGTATCCATTTCTTATCCTCCTCCTTGCTTACCAGATCGACAGGCCGGAGAAGCCCATGAAAGACATAGCGAGCAGCGCGGCGGAAACCAGCGCGATCGGGAAGCCTTCAAAGCACTTGGGGCATTGGGCCGTTGCGTCCAGACGCTCGCGGATCGAAGCGAACAGCACGATCGCCAGCGTGTAGCCGAGGCCGGCGCCTACGCCGTAAACCATCGAACCAATAAAGGAATAACCGTTGTCAATATTCGAGATCGCCGCGCCGAGTACCGCGCAGTTGGTGGTGATCAGCGGCAGGAAAATGCCGAGCGCGGAATACAGCGCGGGCATCGCCTTTTTCATGAACATTTCAACAAACTGCACGAGTGTCGCGATAACCAGAATGAATGCGATGGTCTGCATGTACTCCAAGCCGAGCGGGTCGAGGATGAAGTACCATACCGCCCAGGAAACCGCGCTCGCCAGCGCCATAACAAACACGACCGCCATGCCCATGCCGATGGCCGTATCGGTCTTTTTGGAAACGCCGAAGAACGAGCAGCAGCCCAGGAACTGGACAAGGATGTAGTTGTTGACCAGCACGGCCGCCACCGCGAGCGACAGCACCTCGGTCAAGCCCATTGCATCAGGGAAGTTAAACATTTACTTGTCCTCCTTTCCGGCCATGACCTTCTGGATCACCGCGAAGATGAAACCCATCATCAGGAAGCCGCCCGCCGGCAGGATCATCATGACCGCCGGGTTGGCGCTCAGGCCGGGGATGGCGAAGCCTTCCGCCGGAATGAAGCTCAGGAAAGGCAGCAGGGTGGACAGGCCGGACAGCACCGTACCCGCGCCCAGCAGCTCGCGGAAGAAGCCCATCAGGACCAGCGCGAAGCCAAAGCCCAAACCCATGCACACGCCGTCCAGCGCGGAGGGGAGGACCTTATTCTTGGAAGCGTACGCCTCGGCACGGCCGAGGATAATGCAGTTAACCACGATCAGCGGCAGGAACAGTCCCAGCGAAGCCGCAAGGCTGGGTACGAACGCCTGCAGCGCCAGATCAATCATGGTAACAAAGGTTGCGATAATGGTGATAAAGCACGCAATACGGATCTTATCCGGAATAAACTTGCGCAGCGCGGAGATAACCACGTTGGAGCAGATCAGTACAACGGTCGCCGCAACGCCCATGCCGATAGCGTTGGACAGCGAGGTCGTGGTGGCCAGTGCGGGACACAGGCCGATGGTCTGCATGAAGATCGGGTTGTCGAGGATGACGCCCGCTTTCAGCTGTTCAGAAAATTTCATTTGGCTGTTCCTCCTTTAACCCAAGCTTGCAACGCAGTTGGCCGCGGTGTTGACGCCGAGGGTCACTGCGCGGGACGTGATGGTGGAACCGGTGATGGCGTTGATCGTGCCGCCGTCCTTGGAGACTGCGAGGCTGCCATCCGCCGGCTGGCCCGCGAACTGGGTGATCCAGTTCTTATCGCTCTGCGCCTTGGCGCCCAGGCCCGGGGTCTCGCCATGCGCCGTTACCTGCGCGCCCGCGATGGTGCCGTCCGTGTTGACGCCGACGATCAGCGTCAGCTCGCCGCCGAAGCCCTTGGGCTTTACTTCTACACAGTAGGCGATCGTCTCGCCGCCCGCCTCTGCCGCGTATACGCCGCTGATTGCCGGCTGATTCTTATCCGCCGGCGCGGTCCATTCCTCGCCGACCTCTACGTCGGTAAAGCTTTCCGCGTCCGCAATGATGGCGCTCATAGCCTCGTTGCGGGTCTCAATACCGTTCTGCTCGATCTTATCCTTGGTCACGCCGTTGGTAAAGCCCAGAAGCAGGGCGCATACAAAGGTGATCAGGCCCAGTACGACGACCAGCATCAGAATGCCGCCGCCCTTTTTGCTGCTATCCATAATTTACTGTGCCTCCTTCTTCTTATCCAGCGCATAACCGAACTTGCGGGGATGGGTGGCCTTGTCGATCGCCCAAACCAGCGTGTTCATGATCAGGATGGAGTACGACACGCCTTCCGGCAGGCCGCCGAAATAGCGGATGAACACCGTCAGCAGGCCGCAGCCGATGCCGAAGATGATCTGACCGCGCGGCGTGACCGGGCTGGTGACGTAATCGGTCGCCATGAAAATCGCGCCGAGCATCAGGCCGCCGGACAGCACCTGGTACAGCATCCACTGCACACGGGATACGTCTCCCATCGGGAACAGGAATGTAACGACCGCAACGGTCAGGATGTACGCTGCGGGGATATTGATGGTGATGACCTTGCGCCACAGCAGATACAGACCGCCTGCGATCAGCGCAAGCGCAGACGTTTCACCGATCACACCGCCGGTCTGGCCAAGGAACATATCCATCAGCGTCGCGTCCGGCAGGACGCCGTTCTTGAGCGAGGCCAGCGGGGTCGCCGTGGAAATCGCGTCGGTCAGGCTGACCGTGCCGAGCAGCGGGAGATTCGCGTGCGGCGCGGTCCAGGTGGTCATCAGGCCGGCCCAGGAAGCCATCATGAACGCGCGCGCGCCGAGCGCCGGGTTCATGAAGTTCTTACCGATGCCGCCGAACAGCATCTTGACGATGATGATGCCGAACAGCGCGCCGAACACAACCATCCACCACGGGGCGGATACCGGCACGTTGAACGCGATCAGAACGCCTGTGACGAAGCACGACAGGTCGCCGACCGTGTTGGGGTGGCCGACAATTTTATTATAGATCGTCTCGAATACTGCACAGGCAACCATGGAGATGACTGTCAGGACGAGCGCGCGCCATCCAAAGGTATAAACCGCCACGCAAAGCGCGGGCAGCAGCGCGATCAGCACGTCGAGCATCAGGCTGCGGGTATCGTCCCCTGCCTTGATATGGGGCGAGGAGGTGACGACGACTTTACTCAGATCATACATTTTCGTTTCCCCTCCTTACTTCTTTTCCGCCTCTGCCTTTGCCTTTTCGGCATCGGCCTTGGCCTTTTCCGCCATGCGCTTGGCCTGGATCTTGCCCTTGGTCAGGCGGAACTGCGCGACCAGCGGAATGCGGGCCGGACACACATAGGCGCACGAGCCGCACTCGATGCAGTCCAGCATGCCGCACTCAACCGCGTTATCCAAGTCCTCCTGCTTGCCGTATACGTTCATATAGACCGGCAGCAGGTGCATCGGGCAGGCGTTGATGCACTTGCCGCAGCGGATGCACTGCGGGTCGGCCACGCGCTTATCCTCGTCCCCTGCGAATGCAAGGAACGCATTCGTACCCTTGAAAATCGGGATTTCGAGCGAGTATTGGGCAACGCCCATCATCGGGCCACCCATCAGAAGCTTATTAGGGGCCTCCTTGAAACCGCCGCATGCGTCGATCAGCTTTTCGACCTGCGTGCCAATGCGTACTTCAAGGTTCTTCGGCTCCGCAATCGCGGAACCCGAAACCGTTACGATACGGCGGATGACCGGCATACCGGTCGTAAAGCGGCGGTAAACCGCTCCCGCGGTGTCGACGTTGAATACCGCGCAGCCCGCGTCGGCCGGCAGCTTGCCGGACGGCACCTCGCGGCCCGTGCAGGCATTGATCAACTGCTTTTCTGCGCCCTGCGGGTATTTGCACTTGAGCGGGTACAGCTTGAGGCGCGGGTCGTCCGCGATCAGCTTTTCAATGCCCGGGAATGCGTCCGTCTTATTTTCCTCGACCGCGATGATCGCGTTCTGAACCCCCATAATGTCGGCCAGCATCTTCAGCCCGCCGACGACCTCCTCCGGACGCTCGAGCAGCAGGCGGTGGTCTGAAGTTATGTACGGCTCGCACTCGGCCGCGTTGATGATGACCGTATCGCACTTGCCGATGCCGGACTGGATTTTGACGTGCGTGGGGAATGTTGCGCCGCCGTGGCCGACGATACCGGCCGAACGGATGCACTCGATACGCTCTTCGTTGGACATGGATGCGAAATCATACGGATGTACGGACTCATGCGGACGGTCCTCCCCGTCGTTTTCGATCACGATGGACAGGACCTTGCTGCCGTTCGGATGCAGGCGGGGTTCGACCGCCTTTACCTTACCGGACACGGTTGCATGGACAGGAGCGCTGACAAAGCCGCCGGCTTCCGCGATGGGCTGTCCCAGATCCACGGTATCGCCGACGGAAACGATCGGCTTTGCCGGGGCGCCGATGTGCATGGAAACGGGCAGGATGACCTGGTCGGGCAGCGCCAGTTTCTCGATCGGCTTGGTGTTTGTCGCGGATTTATACCCCGGGTCTGCGTGGGTGCCGGGGTGAATGCCGCCACGGAACGAATACACCATGTTTTTCACCTCTCTAGTTTTTTGCGCAAGAAGAACCGAACCGCGGGTTCGGTTCCATCTACTAATGAAATCGGCAGACCATGTTGAACGCATAGTCTTGCAAATTAGATTATACTGTTTTTGGCCCCCAATAAGCAAGCCTAAAACGCAAAAAATTTGTCCAAAAATCAAAAAAATTTGTTTTAGACCCTGCTTATCCCGTCATTTTGTATACCCACTTTGTGAACAAATCGTCATTCTTTTCCTCCAAAGGAAACAGAAAACGGAAAAACAGGCTGTAAAAACAGCCTGTTTCCGCCCATATTACCTTTTTTCCCTGGGTTTGCAATACCGTTCGGTATATTCGGTCGCCGCCGGATCGCCCCGCTGCACCATGCTCTGCGGATATGGCGGGAGCGGCGCGACCGCCGCGGAATCCACATGCCCCGCCTCATCATATTGCGGGAACGCTTTTGGCTGGCGTTCTTCTCCGTTCTTTCTGCCCATCCGGCGCGCCCCCTTACAGCCCAAGACGCTTGGACAGGAACTGGGCCGCCGTTTGGCACAGCTTGACCGCCACCTCGTCCGCAGAGGCGTTTTCCTCCTCGCCGACAAAGGCGACGCAGCCCGTTACGTCCCCATCCGTGATGATCGGCACGGCGACGATCACATTATACACGTCATTTGCGGTGATCGCGATATCCTGCGTCTCTCCTACGCCGCGCTCATAGGTGGCGCGCTGCTCCATCACAAGCTCCAGGTCGGGCGAGATGCTCTTTTCCAGGATGTCCTTTTTCGCTCCGCCTGCCGCGGCGATGACCGCGTCGCGGTCACAGATCGCGCAGCTCATGCCCGCGGTGCGCGCCAGCGCCTCCGCCAGTTCGGCGACGACCGTACCAAGCTCCCCCATGGGGGAATATTTTTTGAAGATGACCTCGCCGTCGCGATCGGTGAAGATTTCCAACGGGTCGCCCTCCCTGATGCGCAGGGTGCGGCGGATCTCTTTCGGAATAACGACGCGTCCAAGATCATCGATGCGGCGTACAATGCCGGTTGCTTTCATTTACGCGTTCCCTCCCATACGAATTTCTGGTTGTACAGGTAGTATGACAGCAACGCGGACAAATATGCGGGATTTTCCACCGGCGCGGCTCTGGCAATTTTTTCTCGGCCTGTTATTTTTGATTAAATGGAAAAGCGAGGGCGGCACTGTCGTTTGGCGGGCTAACGGGTCTGAGTGCCGTTAGCCGCGGCGCTTCGTTCGAGCCAACGGTGCAGGAAATCCATCTGCTCCTGCGTGTGGAACCAATGCTCGCCGTTTTCCATCACCGTCAAGCCACAGCGAAACCGCTGGGCGAACTGCTCTACGGTATCACGATCTATCAGGGCATCGCTGCCGCCGTATAATATTTCCGTGGGGCTTTCCCATGCCGTGATCGGATGGGACGCCGCATATTCCCAATACTCCCACGACAAGGTCTGCCCAAAATCGGTTGGGATCACGCGCTCCTGCCTGAGCCGTTCCTCTGAAACGTCCGCCCAGCCCATCATTTTTTGCAGCAGCCGCTTCATATCGAGGACAGGCGAGACAAACAGACAGCGGTCCAGGCGCTTGCCGCGCAGGCCCAGCATGCCAAACCACGCCCCGATGCTGTTTGCGAACAGGGAAATCCCTTTCCAGCGCGCCTCAGCAAACCGCATCACCGCGGCCAGCTCCGGTGCGACGTGCCACGGGTCAAAGAAAGGCATCTCGTCCGCCCGTTCCCCATGCCCCGGCAGGTCTAGGCTCAAGGTCTGGCACCCATACCGCTGCAGGCTTTCGGCAACGCCGCACGCCTCCTCTTTATTCCCGTTTTGGCCGTGTACATATAAATACACTTGATTGGACGGCTCGCCCAGCACGAGCGCGGGAATACCGCCGATCCGCAATTCTTCTCTCGCAATAGACATGTTGCTGCTTCCTATCTTGTGTCGTTGTCCTGCGGCCGGATTTTCCGGCGCAGCCGTTTTGTCACCGCGCCGTGACCTTTGCGCCAGTCACGATCGCGCGCGGCGCGCCGGTCAGCGGCATGCCGGTGTACGGCGTGTTGGCCGCTTTCGAGCGGTAGCTCCGGTACACGGTCTCCCGCTTCCAGTCCAGCAGCACCAGGCGGGCGAAGTTCCCCTCGCGTACCGCGCGGCCGGACAGTCCGTACAGCTCCGCGGGCGTCCGGCTCATCCGCTCCACCAACTGCATGGGCGACAGGCGTCCGGTCTGCACCAGAAACGTATTGCATACGGAAAACGCGGTTTCCAGCCCCGTGATGCCCGACGGGGCCTTGGCGAATTCGCGCGCCTTTTCCTCCGCCGTATGCGGCGCGTGGTCGGTGGCGACCATGTCGATCGTACCGTCCGCAAGCGCGCCGATCAGCGCCTCGCGGTCAGCCTCCGTGCGGAGCGGCGGATTCATCCGCGCATAGGCTCCGTGCGTGCAAACATCCGCCTCGGTCAGGGAAAGGTGGTGCGGCGTGACCTCCGCATAGATCCGCGCGCCCAGCGCCTTGCCCGCGCGGATCAGCGCGACCGACTGTGCCGAGCTGACATGCTGGAACAGGACCCGTGCGCCCGTGTCCAGCGCGAGCGCAATATCGCGTGCGATCATCGCGCTTTCCGCGCTTGCCATCGCGCCCGGCACCCCAAACTCCTTCGCCGCCTTGGAGCCGTAATTCACGCCGGGCGAGGGTACGAGGGACGGCTCCTCCTCATGGAACGACAAAAGGATATCCTGTGCCGCCGCGCGCGCCATCGCCTCCCGACACAGGCCTGCGTCCGTCAGGTTAAGGCCGTCGTCGGTCAGACAGGGCGCGCCCGCGGCCTTGAGCGCCCCGAAGTCGGTCAGCTCCCGCCCCTTCAGACCCTTTGTCACCGCGCCCGCCTGCAGAACCTGCACCGCGCAGCCCCGCGCCTTTTCAGTCACATACCGGATTGTTTCAGGCGTATCGCATGCGGGCAGGGTATTCGCCATGCAGATCACGGTCGCGTAGCCGCCTGCGGCAGCAGCAGCAGCGCCGGTGAGCACGTCCTCCTTTTCCGTCTGCCCCGGATCGCGGAAATGCACATGCCCATCCACAAATCCGGGGGAAACCGTCAGTCCGGCCGCGTCCCAGCACTCGCAGCCCGGCGGCGGCTGGAGCCGCTTGGACACCGCCGCGATCACACCGTCGTCCCCGATCAGCACGTCGCGCGGCGCGTCCGTGCCTGTGTAGGGGTCAAGCACCCGTCCGTTTTGCAGTAAAAGCATGGAAAACCTCCGTCCTTTTCTCTATTCGTTTTTATATTGTATCATGGATGCCCTAGCCATGCAAAATAAAACGGCCGCTGGGCGGCCGTTTTTCCGACGGGCATTACATCTGATGGTCGAACGTAACCACCGGATTATACCGCCAGTCGATTTTTTTCAGCTGGTCCCGAATCCGCATCATCAGCTCCCGCTTTGCATCGTTGTCGTAGCTGAACGGGACGACCACGTCAAAAATCAGGTTGATCTGCCGTTCCCCGTCCACAACGCGGAAATCGTGCATGGAGAGCCTTTCGTCGATCGACCGCAGCACGGCGTCCGCCTGCTCGCGCAGCGCGGCGACATGCGCGTTGTTGACGTCGATCGGGTCCATGTGGATAACCACATATACCCCTGTCTGCTGCCAAACCCGTTTCTCCGCCTCGTCGATCACCTCATGCACGGCGACAAAGTCGGAATCGCTCGGCACTTCCGCATGGAGTGACGCCAGCGAGCGCCCCGCGCCGTAATTATGGACGATCAGGTCGTGTACGCCCACGATGTAGTCCGAATCCATCACAATGCGCTCGATGCTTTTCGCAACCTCGGGGTCCGCGGCCTCACCGAGCAGCGGCGCGACCGTATCGCGCGCGATACCGGCGCCCGCCCAGATGATGAACAGCGCCACCAGCACCCCTATATAGCCGTCCACCGGCAGGGTGGTGAAACGGCCCGCAATCATGCCGACCACGACCACGCCGGTCGTGATGACATCGTTCCGGCTGTCCTGCCCCGCGGCCATCAGCACGGGCGAATCGATCCGGCGGCCGATCCCCACGTTGAACGCACCCATCCACAGCTTGACTGCCATGGAAACCGCGAGAATGGCGATCAGGATGGGCGATGCCTCGACCGGCTCTGGATGGAGGATACGGCCGGCCGAGGTTTTCAGAAACTCAAAGCCGACCAGGACGATGATAAACGATACGATCAGCCCCGCGATATATTCCGTGCGCCCATAACCGAACGGATGCTTTGCGTCCGGCTCCTTGCCGGAAACCTTGAAGCCCACAATCGAAATCAGGCAGGAAAGGCCGTCCGACAGGTTATTGAACGCATCCGCGGCAATGGAAATCGCGCCGCTGAGCAGGCCGATCGCCATTTTGAGCGCAAACAGGAACAGGTTGCACGCGATACCCACCGCGCCGGACAGCACACCATAGCGCTCCCGCACGCGGGCGTCCCGCGTATTTTCCGCATCCTTCACAAACAGGCGGATCAACAGGCTGGTCATAGCATCCCCCTCGTATACAGAATATTATATATGCCCATACAAATTACTAATTGTAATATCATAATTGCTGGGATGCCTAACATAAAGCTGCGGTGCAGCGTTTTGTGGCGGATCAGCAGCATGCTCGCATACACGCCCGGCCCGCCGCCGACCAGGGTCCAGAAAAACAGCGTGCGCTCCGGCACACGCCCCCATCCATTCCTCGCGGCTATTTTATCATATATGCTGACCAGCGCGCCGATCGCACTGACCACAAGCAGATAGTACCAAACGCCTTTCACGGCTGACAGCCCCTCCCCCGCCGGAATTTCCTTATATTTTAGCATAGGCGCCTGCGGGATGCAACCAGACGCGCAAAAAGTAGCCGCGACTAACGTTTTCGCGCGTGAGCAGCGGAAAGGGGACGCGCGTCTGCGCGTCCCCCGTACTGCTATTCTGTCTGCGCGGCGAGCCGCTTGGGGTTGCCGTTGTCGAACGGCGCGTCGAAATGGTACCGCAGCAGCCAGCCCGCGTCAAACTGGGCGGCATACTGTCCCGCGAGCGACGCGGCGCGGATGCGCGCTAGGCCGAACAGCTCGGGTACGGAATCCGTGCGCACCTCCCCCGGCGTCCACAAGCTGCCCCACGGCTCATGCTCCAGATTAAGCGCGTCCCATGCGGGTAGCTCGGTCTTCATATGGCCGGTCAGCAGCGCGCCGCGTCCGGCAAGGCGCTCCAGCCGCTGTGCGGCGCGGTATATGCCGCGGCTCTCCGAATAGAAAAACGTTTCCCACGCCAGCATCTCGTCAAACGCCCGCCGGAGGCTGTACGGCGGCGCGTCCGCCCCATATACCGCTTTCAGCACCGCGTGGAGCAGCGCGGCAAGCACGGCCTTCTCCTCAGCCTCCAGCGTGTAGGAATCCGCCGGTGAAAAGGTTGTGACCGGCGCGCGGCGCACGCGCTCATATACCAGGGAATCGATATCGCTTTCGATCTGACAATGGACCGCGGAGCCGGACAGGCGCGTGTCCACGGAACGGATCTGCTCCTGCCGGCAGTATACATACGGGTGTATCTCGCTGTCGAGCGCATAATGGCACAGGAAGCCGTAAAAATACGCGCTGGCGATCTCATGGGCCGTGCCGGTCAGGTCGTGTACGCCGTGCGCGAGTGCCGCGAACAGCCGGTCCGTCCGCTCGGAATGCATCCGGTTGCCCAGCTTATGCAGCGGGCTGCCGAACAGGACTTTCCGGTAAAACAGCGGGTCCGGCCCCTGGCAGCCCCAGTAAAAGCAGGCCGGACGGCTTTCGGCAAGCGCCTGCACCGGAGCCGGAAAAACCGCGAGCGCCTGCTCTCCGAACAAATGATGGGATACGAAATCCGCCATAACAGCTCTTCCTTTCTTTGTTGGCGTCAGCAGTCTGCGCCCTCATTATACACGCTTTTCCGACAAAGGGAAAGCGTGCAGGAGAAAAAACTGCGGCGTTTTTTTGCTGCCGGCGGCTCGCTTTACCTTTTCCCCTTGGCATGCTATAATATAAGCAGGCCATCTTCGCCGCGTTCAGGCCCGCGGGCGCAGCAGCAGCACGGATACGTCGTTGACGTTGGTTCCCGTGGGTCCGGTCTTAATCAGCCCGTCCACCCGTACAAGCGCATGATAGGCGTCGTTATCCGACAGCACGCGGTCGATGGATATGCCCTGCGCGGCAAGACGGCCGCAGGTCGTCCCGTCCACCAGGCCGCCCGCCGCGTCGGTAGGACCGTCCGTCCCGTCCGAGCCGACCGAAAACACGGCCGCGCCCACCAGTCCCGCAATCCCGCGCGCGGCGGAAAGCGCAACCTCCTGATTGCGGCCGCCCAGCCCCGTGCCTGTGATATGCACGACGGTTTCGCCGCCCGCGATAAACGCAAGCGGCTTTACTGTATCCGCATGGTACTGTGCGACCGACGCGAGGAAGCTGCCCGCCTCCCGCGCTTCGCAACACAGGCTCGCGGTCAGCACGGTCGTTTCATAGCCCAGCGCGCGGCACGCGCCTGCCGCCGCCGCGCACAATTCGCGCACCGAGCCGGTGACCCGCGTTTCCACATGATCCAGACGGCGCGGCAGCGGCCGGTCGAGCAGCGGCAGCACCTCCGGCGGGAGCCGCAGCCCGTATTTTTCCACGACCGCGTGTGCCTGCTCCGCGGTCGAGCGGTCCGGATAGGCCGGTCCGGAAGCGATCATGTCCAGCGGGTCGCCCACGATGTCCGACAGCACGATGGCGAACACCCGCGCGGGCGCGCAGAGCTGCGCGAACCGTCCACCCTTGACCGCACTGACCCGCTTGCGCAGCGTGTTCATCTCAACGATATCCGCGCCGCAGCGCAGAAGCTGGCCGGTCAGGTCCGCGAGCGCCTCCGGCCCGCAAAGCGGCTTTTCAAACAGCGCCGAGCCGCCGCCCGATATGAGCAGCAGGACCAGGTCGTTTTCCCCCAGCGGCTCCACCAGCCGTATCGCCTCGTCGGTGGCGTCGAACGAATTCCAGTCAGGCACTGGATGTCCCGCCTCCCGAATACGCAGGCCCGGGATATCACCACCCGCGTGGCCGTATTTGGTGATCACGATACCGTCCGACACCGCGCCGCCCAGACAGTCGGCAGCGGCCTTCGCCATCTGCCAGGCTGCCTTGCCCAGCGCGACCAGGACCAGCCGGCCGGTCGGGGGCGTAAACCCTTTCAGCGCGCGCGCCACCGCCTCGTCCGGCAGCACGGCGCGGATCGAAGCGTCGATAATGCGCGCCGCGTCCTCACGAATTTTCATAGCGCTCAAACCATCCTTTCCAAACAGCGCCCCGGCGGGGCCTGTCTTGCAAAATCAGAGGAAATCCATATAATATAAAAGTATACAGGGAATAGCTCCCCGACTCAAGTCAGGAGGCGGAATTATGCCAAAAAACAGGCCGATTCAAACCATTGCGGATCAGGTTTACGCGATCCTGCGCAAAAATATCTGCAACGGGCTGTACGCGCCCGGCTACTGGCTGCAGGAGGCCGAGCTTTGCGAGCAGCTCGGCGTCAGCCGCAGTCCGGTGCGCGAGGCCCTGCTCCGTCTCGCGTCGGACGGGCTGCTCGTCAGCATCCCTAACAAGGGGACGTTCGTCAAGGAGTTCACCTGTAAGGATATCGACGAGATCTTTGATATGCGTGTGCTGCTGGAGGGTTACGGCATCCGCAACAGCCGTGCCAACCTGACTTCCACCCATATCCAGCGGCTGCTCGACATTCTGGAGGACCTACAGACCATGATCGACGCGGGCGACCTGGATGCTTACGCCCGCGTGGACGAGCAGCTGCACAACGAAATCGTCTCCCTCGGCAACAACAGCATCGTCAGCTCGGCCTACTACCGCGTCGGCTCGATGAACCAGCAGTTCCGCGTGCTTTCCCTCAACATCCGCCAGCGCTTCGAGGAATCCCAGGACGAGCACCGGCAGGTTATACACGCCATCATTCGGGGCGACGCCGAGCTGGCCGAGAGCGTCAACCGCCGGCATCTGGAGCTGGCCCGCTCCTGCATCAAGGAGCAGCTCGAAAAAAAGAAATGATCCCCGCAGACAAATGGCTGCCGCATTTGCGGCAGCCATTTTTATTTGCTTTGTCCCTTAGTGGATGAAGAACGACAGGACGATGAAAATGCATGAGCCGAAAGCCGGAATCAGGATAGAGCCGACCGACCAGGTTTTGAGGCTGGTCTTGATATCCATGCCGGAGAAGTTCGTGACAACGTGGAAATACGAGTCGTTCAGGTAGCTTGGACACATGGTGGTCAGGCAGAGCGCCATCGCCGCCAGATACGGATTGACTGCCAGACCGGCCGCCACCATCGGGGCGATAATCGCGGAGCCGGTGATCATCGCGGTCGTACCGGAACCCTGCGGGAAACGCATGATCACGCCGATGATGATCGGAACCAGTATGCCGGGAACGCCCGCGGCAACGATCGCGTCCGCCATCATCTTGGCAGCGCCGGTCGCGTTGATGACCGCGCCCAGCGCGCCGCCCGCGGCAGTGATGAACACGATCGGACCAGCGTCGCGGCAGGCCTCCTGCATCAGATTGACACAGGTCTTCTTGTCGTAATCCCTGCAGAGCAGGAACGCGCCCATACACAGGGAGATGAACAGCGCGATGACCGGCTGGCCAAGGAACTGGACGACGTTGGCGACCATGGTGCCTTGCAGCGAGGAGATCTGGCCGACCAGCGTGTTGGCGAAGATCAGTACGATCGGTACCAGCAGCGTTGCAAAGGACATAAACGCGCTCGGCAGCTTTTCCGCCGCCAGCAGATCCGCAAAGTCCTCGGTAACAAGGTCTTCGTTCTTCTGATACTTTTCGTTGATGCGGTCGAGCACGCGGAGTTGCGCTTCGCTGTACTGGGAGCGGTCGATCTCATACGGGACAACCAGATTAGGGTATTTCTTGCCGAAGTGGCGGAACAACGGTACCGCAAAGGCAAACAACGGGATTGAGATACCGATGCCGCACAGGATAAACATGCCCAGATCGATACCCAGACCGTTTTCCTGGAACGTGCTGACGACTGCCAGCGGGCCTGGGGTCGGCGGCACCATAAAGTGCGTGATGTACAGGCCCATGCCGAGGATACCGCCCAGACCGACCATGGACCTCTTGGTCAGTCGGGAGAATTCCTTGGCCAGCGAGGACAGGATAACGAAGCCGGAATCACAAAACACGGGTATGGAAACGACCCAGCCGGTCAGGCCAAGCACGACGTCGCAGTTCTTCACGCCGACCGCCTTGAGGATGGTCAGCGCCATGCGCTTGGCCGCGCCGCTCTTTTCCAGAAAGATGCCCATGATACAGCCAAAGCCAATTACCACGCCGATACTTGCCATCGTGTTGCCGAAGCCGGTTGTCACCGTGCTGACGCACTGGGTCAGTGACGAGACCTCGCCGAACGGCATCGCCAGCACCGCGATCAGGATCGCCGAAATAATCAGCGACGGGAACGCGTGCATCTTGGTAAAAATGATCAGCACCATCATCACAACAATACCGATCAGCATTGCTACTACAGGATTTAGCATGTTTTTACCCCCTTATTCACTCGTCTTTTTTCTTATCTTCCTCATCTTCCAATCCGATTCCGGCGATGGCCCATCCCCCTTTCCGCTCCGGCCGCAAAGCTGTATCCACAGCCCCTATGGTTAAATGACCGGACCGAGACAGAAAATGTCCATCGAGCCGAAATAGCCCAGCGCCTCGTTCTTCGTCATTTCGCCCGACAGCACGCGTATCAGCAGCTCGAACGCCTCTTCGCCGACCTCTTCAATGGTCTTTTCACCCGTGATGATGCGGCCCGCGTTCAGGTCCATATCGTGCTGCATGCGCTCATATGTATTGGGGTTGCCGCAGATCTTGACGACCGGCATGGAAGGGAAGCCCTGCGGCGCGCCGCGTCCGGTCGAAAACAGCATGATCTGTGCACCCGTGGCGGCCATGCCGGTCAGGATCTCCGGCTCACGGCCGGGCGCGTCCTTGATCCAGAGCCCCTTCTGGTCGGTCACGCGGTCGGTGTATTCCAGCACGCCCTGGATCGGACGGTGACCGCTTTTGACGATCGCGCCCAGGCTCTTTTCCTCGATGCTGGACAGCCCGCCCGCGATATTGCCGGGCGTCGGCTGGCCACCGCGCATGTCCTCGCCGACCGATTTCGCACGCTTTTCCATGCGATCGACGATCTCGTAGATCTTCCGGCCGACCGGCCCGTCCTCGCCGCCGACCGCACGCCGCGCGAGGATATGCTCGCCACCGAGGAATTCGGTCGTCTCGCCGAAGACAACAGTTGCGCCCAGGTCGACCAGCTTATCCGCCACATAGCCGATCACGCAGTTGGAGGCCATGCCGGAGGTGGTATCCGACGCGCCGCACTTGATGGACATGATTACGTTTGAAATATCGGCCGGCTCGCGCTGCAGGCCGGAGATCTGCTGCACCAGCCGCTGCGCCGCGTCAATGCCCGCCTGGATCGCCCGCGAGGTGCCGCCAAGCTCCTGGATGCGGATGATCTCGACCGGCTTGCCGGTCGCGCGGATCTCCTCCACCAGCCGCTCGTGGTCGGTTCCCTCGCAGCCGAGGCTGACGATCAGCGCCGCGCCGACGTTCGGGCTCTGCCCGAGGTTGGACAGCGTATCCGTCACCCGCTTGAGGTCGATCGGCAGCTGGCAGCAGCCCTGATGATGGAAATAGCCGATCGTTCCCTGCACCTGCCGGCAGATCGCCTGGCCCACGTCGTTGGCGCAGATAACGCTCGGAATGACCGCTACCAGATTGCGCGCGCCGAACGTGCCGTTCGCGCGCCGGTAGCCCTGAAACGTATAGCTCATAACGTAATTCCTCCTCAAAGGTCACCGCGGCCGCGCAGCGCCTCAAGATTGTGTACATGGACGTAATCGCCCTTTTTGATGTCGCAGCTTGCCGCGCCGATGCACTCGCCGTATTTCATGATGTGCTCTCCCCTGGCGATATTGCATAACGCGATCTTATGGCCATACGGCACATCGCCGTGCACGGTGATCTCCTCCATATTCCCTTTCTTATCCCGCACCTCAACCCTTGTTCCGTCTGTGATTGCGTCGGCAAAAATCGTGGCGACGTTATCCAGGTCGTCGACCTTAAGCGCAAGCTTCAACTCTTCCATAACCGTTCCTCCTTACTCCTTTACCGCGAGGACCGCCACGCCGTCCGGAATGACGACGACCTCCGCGTCACGGCCCATGATCTCATACGCCATTTCCAGCGCCTCATCCGGCGTGGAAGCCGGTATCATGTTCGCCTTGCGGACCAGCTCATGATCCAGATAGGTGGTGACCAGAATGACTTTGTGTTTTTTCAGGATGCGCGCGAAAATCTGCGCGCACCACTGTTCGGGGATGGTTTCCTTAGGCGGGATTTTGGAAAGGTACGCGTCGATCTCGTCCACCGTCCCCTTCACGATCAGCTTTTCAAAATGCGTGCCTCCCATCCCGTCGCAGCAGGAGGCGCACATGATAATGACGCCGCCCTCCCGACAGCAGGCCTCCGCGGTCGCGACCGCCTTGGGGCTTTGATAGAGGTTCTGGTCCAACGGGTAGCCGCCGTTCGAGGTGATGACGATATCCCCCTCCACACTCGGGCACTGCGCCAGGCTGCGCACGAACGTCACGCCCTTTTCGTGCGCCTGCTCCAGGTCGCCCGCAAAGGCCGCGATCACTTTCTTTTCCGCGTTGAGCGCAACGTTCATGATAAACTGCACATTGACCGCGCGCGCCGCGCATACCATATCCTCATGGATGGGGTTATGCTCCAGCACGCCTGTTGTGGAATACGGGCTGGAAATCGCCTTGTACGAGTGGTTTTCGTTCACGGTCGCCGCGTTGCAGATGCCGGGCAGGATGCTTTTGCGCCCGCCCGAGAATCCGGCGAAGAAATGCGGCTCGATAAATCCCTCGGTCACCAGCAGGTCGCAGTGCAGCGCGACCTTGTTCACCCACAGCTCCGCGCCCGAAGGCAGGTCGCACACCTTTTCGAAATCCTCGTCCACGAACGCCTGATTGACCACGATCTTTTCGTTGTCCACGATGGCATCGCCGAACATGCGGCGCTGCTCCTCCTCCGTGGTCGCACGGTGCAGGCCGGTGGCGATCAGGATGGTGATATCCGCCTCCGGATTGCCGCGGCGGATCTCCTCCAGCAGCAGCGGCAGCGTCAGCTTGCTGGGTACAGCGCGGGTATGGTCGCTCGTAACCAGTACGATCCGGTTCTTGCCCTTTGCCAACTCGCACAGCCGCGGTGTGCCGATCGGGTTGGCGAGCGCCTCCCGAACCAGCTCGGCTTCCCCTTTGCCGGCATCATAGCTGTCCGTCCGCGAATTCAGCTCCGCTTTGAGGTTTTTCTCGTCCACATGCAGTTCCAAGGCAGAGGTATAGTACGGGATAGAAAATGTTTTCATATACAATCACCCTATTCTTTCATTTCCCCGGCATCCAATACAATAATTTGTATGTTGTATTATGTATACATAGTACAATATTTATTTGGCAAATTCAATTGATATATACGACTACCCCCCCCCCTATTTTTGGGCAATATTTACAATATTCACAATTTCCATTGGGAAAATCAACAAGAATTCTTCATTTATTTTGAACAGCTATTCCCGCGCCTCTTCCAACTGCATAATCATTTTTCTGCAAAAAGCACCGGCACAGCCAAGCTGCGCCGGTGCAAATCCCTTTCCAAAGCGGAGAGCCGCCTTGCGTTATCCCTCGTAGTCGTCCTCGTTCTCCCAGTTGTGCCAGACCGCCTGCACGTCGTCGTTGTCCTCCAAGTTGTCGAGCAGCTTGCGCATCTGGGCCATGTCCTCCTCTTTTTCGAGGGTGATATAGTTCTGCGGCACCATTTCCACTTCGGCCTCGACAAAGGAGTACCCCAGCGTTTCGAGCGCCTCGCGCACGGCGGAAAAATCGTCCGGCGTGGTATAGATTTCAAAGGTTTCCTCATCCGCCTGGAAATCCTCCGCGCCCGCCTCGAGCGCCTGCATCATCACAGTATCCTCGTCCAGCTCGCCGCGCTCCATAATGATCACGCCCTTTTTATCGAACTGCCAGGATACGCAGTTGGTGGCGCCCAAGCCCGCGCCATACTTATCGAACAGGTGGCGCACATCCGCGACCGTGCGGTTTTTGTTGTCCGTCAGCGTTTCCACAACAACGGCGACGCCGCCCACGCCGTAGCCCTCATAGTTGTTGGCCTCGTAGTTGACCTGGCCGTTCGCACCCGAGTATTTGTCCAGCGTGCGCTTGATGTTGTCGTTGGGCATATTGTTGGCCTTGGCCTTGGCGATGCAGTCGCGCAGGCGGGCGTTGAAGTCCGGATTCGCCGAGCCTCCCTCTTTGATGGCGATCGCCATCTCACGGCCGATTTTGGTGAATATCTTTGCCTTTTTCGCGTCATTCGCGCCCTTGCGCTTGGCAATATTATGCCACTTGGAATGTCCCGACATGATGGATGTCCCTCTTTCTATCATTATAATAATTAAAACAAACCTGAAAAACGCCGTGCGGCGCAGATAGATTCTATCAGGTTTTGCAGCTTTTCGCAAGACCCACGCGTATATTTTCCGCACAACGGGTGCAGACTATCATCGAAAAATCCAAAAAAAGAGGTGATTCCGTTATGAGCAAGCAGAACCGCAACCAGAACCCGTCTACCTCGAACCAGCAGCAGAACAACGAGCAGAACAAGAACCAGCAGAATACCCAGAATAAGAAAAACGACCAGCAGTACTAAGTCTTTCGCCTGGGGCATGCCGCTTCCAGGCGGGCGGGGCATCGCCGGCTCACGGCCGGACATGCCTGTCACGGCAGGGGGCGCTGAAAATCCTGATTTTCAGCGCCCCCTGCTTTTGCCTTTCCGGTGGGGCTGGCAGATTCTTTGTTTTACATTCCGCGGTCCAGCGTGGTATGATAGAAGTGATTCCACCAAAGGAGCTTACGCGCATGGAGACCCCACAAAGCATCTTAAAGCAATATTTCGGCTATGATTCGTTCCGGCCTGGGCAGGGCGAGCTGGTGCAGTCCATCCTCTCCGGCCGCGACACGCTGGGCATCATGCCGACCGGCGCCGGCAAATCGATCTGCTATCAGGTACCCGCCCTGCTGCTGGACGGCCTGACGCTGGTCATTTCCCCGCTGATCTCCCTGATGAAGGACCAGGTCGGCGCGCTGGCCGAGGCGGGCGTACCCGCGGCCTGCGTCAATTCCTCCATGCCGCCCGCGGAAATGGCCGACGCCCTGTATGCCGCCGAGGCCGGTGCGTGCCGCCTGCTGTATATCGCGCCCGAACGGCTGACCGCCCCCGCATTTCTGGATTTTGCGCGCCGGACGCCGATCGCCATGCTCACGGTGGACGAGGCACACTGCATCTCCCAGTGGGGACAGGACTTCCGCCCCAGCTACCTCAAGATTGAGGAATTTCTCGCCGCCCTGCCCGCGCGTCCCCTGGTTTCCGCATTCACCGCAACGGCGACCGCCCAGGTGCGGGACGATATCGTACGCGCGCTCGGCATGCGCGAGCCTTACATCAAAACCACAGGCTTCGACCGGCCCAACCTGTACTTCTCGGTCGAGCGCCCCTCCTCCAAGCCGAACGCCCTGCTACGGCTGCTGGCCGAACGGGCGGGGAAAAGCGGCATCGTGTACTGCGCCACACGCAAAGCCGTGGAGGATGTGTGCGATATGCTGGTGTCCAAGCGCCTGCCCGCTACGCGGTACCACGCCGGACTGTCCGCGGAGGAGCGGCAGCTAAACCAGGATGATTTCCTCTACGACCGCAGGCCCATCATGGTGGCGACCAATGCGTTCGGCATGGGCATCGACAAATCCAACGTGTCCTTCGTCATCCACTACAACATGCCGAAAAACATGGAGAGTTATTATCAGGAGGCGGGCCGCGCCGGACGCGACGGAGAGCCGGCCGACTGCATCCTGCTGTACAGCGGGCAGGATGTGCATACGGCGGAATTCCTGATTGAGCGCAGCCGCGAGGCCGAGGACGATGCGCTCGCCCCAGCCGTGCGCCAGCATCTGCTCGAACGCGATCGGGAGCGGCTGCGCCGGATGACCTTTTACGCCACAACCACCGAATGCCTGCGCCGGACCATCCTGCGGTATTTCGGGGAAGAGGCGCCTCTGTCCTGCGGACACTGCGGCAACTGCGACACCACCTTCGAGCAGGTGGACGCGACGGTCGAGGCACAAAAGATCCTGTCCTGCGTATACCGTCTGAGCGAGCGCGGCCTGCATTTCGGGCGGGTGATCATCGCCGCCGTACTGACCGGCAGCAAAAGCGAAAAGATCGATCAATTCCGGCTGGACACGCTCTCCACCTACGGCATCATGGCGGACGCGACCGCCGCGCGCGTGCGCCAGTTGACCGACGCGCTGATCGAGCGCGGACATCTGCGGACCGATCCGGCGCGGTACAACGCGCTGTTCCTCACCCCGTCCGGTAACGCGCTCATGCGCGGGCGGGATACCTTCGTCCTCCGTCTGCCGCGCGAAAAGGCGCCCGCAGCCCGCGCCGCGGAGTCCAGCGCGGCCATGGACCAGGACCTGTTCGGCCGCCTGCGCGCCCTGCGCACGGCGCTGGCGCAAAAGGCGCATGTGCCGCCCTACGTCATTTTCTCCAACGCCACACTGAGTGACATGGCGGCGCGCCAGCCCATCACGGAATTTGAGCTGCTCGCCGTGCGCGGCGTGGGCGAGGCCAAGGCCAGACGCTACGGCGGGGCCTTTCTGGAGGAGATCAAGCGTTACCTGCAGGAAAAGGCGTAGGGCGGCAATGCCGCCCTACGCCTTTTCTTATCCTCACCGCGCCCAATACTGTACCGCGTCGCACAGGAACTGTGCGCAACCGGCCAGCTTGCGGTCGTAATAGGCGGTGAACCGTTCGTCCGCCGTGTAACCCGCGGCCAGCGCGCGGTGCGCCTGCGCGGTATAGTCCCTCCACGTCATGCCCAGCCAGGTTTTATGCAGCCGGACAATGCGCTCTCCGGACGGCCCCTTGGGATCGTCCCCCGCGCGGACCGCGTCTTCCAGCGCTCGCTGCACCTCGTCCTTCAGCGCTTCGAAACGCTCATAATCCGCCTCGGTCATGGCCAGCACCGCGGCGTTCGCCGCGTCGGCCTGCCCGTCTCCGTATTTGGCGCGCACTTCGGCGCCGTACCGTGCCTCGTTCTCCCATACGATTTTGTGTTTGAACGCCTCAAATTTTTCCGTATCGCTCATCTCTGTCTCTCCTTTCAGGGAACGGATGGTTTTTTGCACCGTCTCAATCAGGGCGGTGGTCTGCGCCTGCCGTGCATACAGGGCCGACAAATGGCTTTCCAGTGCGCGCAGCCGGTCGAAACCGTCCGCCTGCACGATGCGGGCGATCTCTTTCAGCGGCACGCCCAACGCCCGATAAAACAGGATCTGTTGCAACAGGTCGACCTCCCGCTCCCCGTACAGGCGGTAGCCGGCTTCGGTCGTGCCGCTCGGCCGCAGCAGCCCGATCTGGTCATAGTACCGCAGGGTGCGCGCGCTCACCCCCGCCAGCCCCGCCAGCGCGTGAATCCCGTATTCCATCGTTTTTCACCTCCCTGCCCTTAGTATAGCGGTTTACGCTGCGTCAAAGTCAACCCTGTTTGTGAAAATATTTTGCTTCCTGCGCGGAACTGCGGTATCATACTATTATAATAAGGAAGAGGAGGCAGCCTCCATGATCTATACCGTTACACTCAATCCCTCGCTGGATTATCTTGTCCAGACCGACCGCCTCCGCCCGGGCAGGCTGTGCCGCATGCACGGCGAAACCCTGCGCCCCGGCGGGAAAGGCGTCAATGTTTCGCTTGTCTGCGCGGCGCTCGGCCTGTCCACGCGCGCGCTCGGCTTTATCGCGGGCGGCACGGGTGCGCTGTTCGCCTCCCTGCTGGCCGAAACCGGCGTGGAATACGATTTCTGCCGTTTGGGGCGGGGCATGACGCGCATCAACGTCAAGGTTTGCGCGCGCGAGCAGACCGAGCTTAACGGCGCGGGGCCTGATATCCCCGCGGACGCGCTCGAAAAGCTGGCCGCGTCGCTGGACACGCTCGGCGGCGGGGACTGGCTCGTTCTGTCCGGTTCGGTCCCGTCCGGCGTGCCGACGGATATTTACGCCCGCCTGCTCGACCGCGTGCGGGCAAACGGCGTACATACGCTCGTCGATGCCTCGGACGACGCGCTCAAAAACGCCCTGCCATGCGCACCCGACCTGATCAAGCCTAACCTGGAGGAGCTGGACGCGCTGGTCGGCGGCGCGCCGCGCAGCCCTGCTGGCATCGCCGCCTGCGCGCGCGAGCTGCAGGCCGCGGGCGCGAAGGACATCCTTGTTTCCTGCGGGCCGGACGGAGCCGTACTCGTTCCCGCTACCGGCGCAGCGCTCCATCTGGACGCCCCCGCCGGCCAGGTGGTCCAAACCGTCGGCTCCGGCGACTCCATGGCCGCCGGCTGGCTGTACGCGCGCCTGCATGGCTTTTCCGCACCCGAGGCGCTGCGCTTCGCGGTCGCTGCGGGCAGCGCGGCCGCGTTCTGCGGCTGGCTCCCTGACCGCGCCGCGGTCGAGGCGGTGCTGCGCCGCACCGCCGCCCCAACGGAAATCCGATAATTTTTCTTCCGCAGCGCACACTTTTATGGTATACTGATACTCCATGCGCGCAAAATCTGAATATACAGGCGCATGCCCGAATGGAACTGCGGTTTCGATCGAAGATTATATCGAGAGGTGTTTTATGAGTATCACGACACGCGTCTGGATCGCAGGCGCAGGCGGCCGTTTGGGTTCCGCTCTGTGCCGCCGGTTCGACCGCAACACAGGCTTCCGGCTGCTGGCAAGCGACCTTGACGTTCGGGTGGAGGACAGCTTCCAGGTCGGCCACTTCGCCGACCTCAACCATCCCGACGTTATTATCAACTGCGCCGGCCTGACCGACGTGCGCGCCTGCGAGCGGCAGCCGGAGGAAGCGTATAAGGTCAATGCCATCGGCGCGCGCAATCTCGCGGTCGCCGCGCGGCGCATCGACGCCAAGCTGATCCAGCTGTCGACCGACGACGTTTTCGACGGCGCAGCCTCATCCGCGCTGTGCGAGTTCGACGACGCGCATCCGGCGACCATGTATGGCAAAAGCAAGTACGCTGGGGAAAAGCTGGTGCGCGAGCTGACGGATAAGCACGTGATTGTGCGTTCCTCTTGGCTGTACGGCGCCGGGGCGGACGATTTCGTCGACCAGGTGCTGCAGGCGGCGGCACGCGGGGAAACCGTGCGCCTGCCCGAGGACGAGATTTCCTCCCCGACCTCGGCGGACGCGCTCGCCGGCTTTATCGAATACCTGGTCGGGGCGCGTGAATACGGGCTGTACCACGCCTCCTGCGAAGGGGCCTGCTCGCGCGCGGAATTCGCGCGCGAGATCCTCCGTCTGAGCGGCTTCGCGGATTCCGTTGTGGAGCCTGCGGCCGCAGACGAAACGCTGCGCCCGCGCTTTACACTGCTGGACAACATGATGATGCGCATTACCGGCATCTACCATATGCCGGACTGGCGGGAGGCGCTTGGCATGTATCTGTCGGAGCGGAACGCGGGAGGGCTGGCATGAGCGAAACCGGAAAAATGAGAAAAAACAGCCTGACCACCAAAATCTTTATCGCTCTGCTGCTCGGCGCGGCGGCCGGCGCGCTGCTGCACGGCTTTACGGACGGGTCCGCTTTCGTGCAGGACGTCCTAGTCGGCGGCATATTTTATGTTGTCGGCCAGGGCTTCATCCGGCTGATGCAGATGCTGGTCGTGCCGCTCGTGTTCTGCTCGCTCATCTGCGGCGCCGCCGCGATCGGCGACACCAAGACGCTTGGCAAGGTCGGCGTCAAAGCGATCGGCTTTTACCTGGTCACAACCATGCTGGCGGTCGCGGTTTCGCTGGGCGTTGCCTCGCTGCTCAATCCCGGCTTGGGGCTGGATATGTCCCAGGTGCAGGCCGTGGATACCACGGTCACGGAAAGCGCGGGCTTTGCCGAGACGCTGCTGGACATCATCCCCAAAAACCCGATTGAAGCGCTGGCCGCCGGAAACATGCTGCAGATCATCGTATTTGCGCTGATCATCGGAATCATCCTTGCCAGACTGCAGGATAAGGTGCAGCTGGTAACAAACTTTTTCCAGCAGGGCAACGACATCATGATGGAGATGACCATGATGATCATGCGGCTCGCGCCGGCGGGCGTGTTCTGCCTAATCGCAAAAACTTTCGCCGAACTGGGCTTTTCCGCGATGGTCCCCATGTTCAAATATATGGCGGCCGTCCTGCTGGCGCTGCTGGTGCAGTGCCTCGGTGTGTATCAGATCCTGCTCAAGCTGTTTACCGGCCTCAACCCGTTCCGGTTCATCCGGAAATTCGCGCCGGTCATGGGCTTTGCGTTCTCCACCGCGACCTCGAACGCAACCATCCCGCTCTCCATCGAAACGCTGGAGGAAAAGGTCGGAGTGGCGCGGCGCATCTCGTCGTTCACGGTCCCGCTCGGCGCGACGATCAACATGGACGGCACCTCCATCATGCAGGGTGTGGCGGTCGTATTCGTCGCGCAGGCGTTCGGCATCGCGCTGACGCCCGCGGATTACCTGACCGTCATCGCCACGGCCACGCTCGCTTCGATCGGCACGGCCGGCGTCCCCTCTGTCGGCTTGGTGACGCTGGCGATGGTGTTCGACTCGGTCGGCCTGCCGGTTGCCGGCATTGGGCTGATTATGGGCATCGACCGCATCCTGGATATGGCGCGCACGGCGGTCAACATCACGGGCGACGCGGTCTGCACCACGATCGTCGCGCACCAGGACGGCGCGCTGGATAAGCGTGTGTTTGAAAAAAAGGCGTAACTTTCGCCGCCCCGCCTGTTTGACAGGCCGCGTCCGGTCTGCTATAATAACAACGATGCATGCCGCCATGGCGGAACTGGTAGACGCAGAGGACTTAAAATCCCTTGCGTTCAAAACAAATCCCAGACCATGCAGCATGCAACATTCTGTTAATTTTATTATTTTTTGTGATAAAAACCTATCTTTTCAAGTGGATATTCTTCATGTTGGCAATTTTCTTCCTCCTTTTTGTCCCCTGCATGTTGGCAAACACTTCGGTGTTTGCCAACACTTTGCCAACAAATCGTACAAAAATGTATTTTCATATGCCGCCATGACGGAATTGGTAGACGTATCAGACTTAAAATCTGAGGCTGGTTTCAGCGTGCGGGTTCGATTCCCGCTGGCGGCACCATCACCCAAGGACTCCTGCGACTGTTACCGTCGCAGGTTTTTTATTCCCTCACTCTGATCCTCCCTTTCCAAGCACATCAGAAACTATTCTTGCCGCGGCATTCGCGGTGCCGATTTTATCGGTATAATTCAAATGCGTGTAGATATCCGCTGTGGTTTGATAAGTGGAATGTCCCAGCCAGACTTGAATCTCCTGCAACGATATCTTTTTTCGGCATAGCATTGTCGCACACGTATGCCGCAAATCATGGAATCGGATTTTTTTGAGGTTGTTCTTTTTCAAGAACCATTGAAAATGCCGCGATACATAATCCGGCTTTATCAATTTCCCGCATTCATTCACAAAAACAAAATCTCTATCGTCTTGTTCATATGCTTTGCCATAAAGCTTGCGATTCCTGTTTTGTTGAAATTTTAGTCTCAACAATTCTTCTTCGATTGAGGGAACCAGCGGTAAGGTCCTGTTACTGCTTTTGTTTTTCAGCAGGCTATCCTTTACATATACCAGCTTCCCATCTATCAAGGTCTCTGTCACCTTATAGCAAATGTGAATACTCTTCTCCTTGAAATTGATTGCCGACCATTTCAGACCGAGCAATTCGCTTCTACGCAGGCCATAGGTCACATCCATCAGGATAATCAACGCCATCGGGTCACCGCGCATTGCTGCGAACATCTTTCGCAAATCATTTTCGTCATACGTTTGTGGAATATAACGCACATGCTTTGGCTTTAAATCCTTATCCAGCACCGCGAAAGGATTAACCGGTAGCAGTTTTTCTCGAGCCGCTTTTCGCAGGGCTTGATTCAGAACAGTCTGGTAATGCAGCAGTGTGTTCTCCGACACACCATTACGCCGTTTATACCGATAAAAGTCTGCAATATCTTTGTCGGTCATCTGCTCAACAAGAATGCCTTTTTGCGCAAAATACGGCGCTATGTAGCTTTGCACATCCTTCTGATATGCCCCAAACGTGGTCGGCTGAATCCGATTCCGACGGGACTCCACCCAATCCAGAAGGTATTCTGAGAATAGGATCCCGCTTTCTGACTGTCCCCTACGGTTTTGATGGGTCTCTCTTTTTGCTTCGCGTACTGCCGTTGACTCTAATACCTGATCCTCGGGTTCCAATACAGGCTTCCATTCCTGTATAGCATCCTCCATCATTTTTTTGGCGCGTCTGCTATTACCTCGAATCGGAAGTTCTGTATCGATCCATTTTTGTTTCCGCGCACCTGATCCGTCCTTATAAATCAAAACGATCTGCCAAGTGCCTCTTTTTTCATATATGCGGGCTGTCACAATAATACTCTCCTTTCCAGGCAGCCCCATACGCATTGTTGACGGCTCTATTATACATCATTCCTGTCGTTTTCTCTACCCGTTTCTGCATCCGATCCCAATAGGTAATCAATAATGTGCATTTTTGCTATAATGTACTTCTTTCCATTGCGCCGATATGGTATTTTCCCGCTTTGCAGAATCTCATATGCTTTATTTTTACCCAGCCCCAGCATCTGCCTGTACTGCTCAAATCCAACCGCATCAGGATAATCACTAAAAATTTGCCGATAAAATGTTTTCTTTTGATATGGCATCCTTCTGTCACTTCCCAATTATAGACTTCATTACCCCAAAGGGTCCATCGGTATTAAAGCCGCCGATGGTCGCTGCCCATCTTCCCTTATATGCTAACGGCTCTGGGCTCTCCGGCGTTTGCTTCATAGGAACGCACCCATGCTCTTTACTTTTCAAGGTTCACACAATCGAATGTAGATTCCAACTATGGCTGCGTATATCATCAGCCTGTTCCAATGCATTCCTATACAAAATGTATTGGAACAGAATGACAATCTTCTTGATATGTGGAGATACTCCCCGCGCACGTATCATTCCAATAAGAAAGAGTACCTCCACTACGCAAGATTATTTGTGATCTATTTCACTGACATGATATAAAAGTAACTCTGCAACATTATTAATAAAAGAGCGTCGCCACCCAGTCAAATTGTTTATTATATCCTTCGGGTATTTCTCTACACCAAGCAGGAAGTCAATGGTAACACCATAAAACTCTGCTAACTTTATCAAATTTTCGTATGTTGGTTTTCTCAGATTTGTTTCATATGCCGAAATTGCCGATTCGTTTACGCCAATATATCTTGCTACCTCTTTCTGCTTGTACCCATTTGTTAATCTCAATTCCCTTAATTTCACAGATAAGTTCGTATTCATATATTAATCTCTCCTGTCTATTTTCGGAACCTACCTCGCCAGAACTGAGTATAATCAGGCTGATGTCTACGTTCTAATTTTAGAATACCAGATTTTGTATTTCGTGTGGTGGATTTCACATTGCGGACTGAAATATTTGGGGAAAATTTTTCATCTTTGTTTCGTAGCTCTATCTACTTCACCAAAGGATATAACTGTGGATCTCCGACCTTTACTCAAACCGTACTTTGGTTTTTACAGTCAAATCGGGATTTTGAAGGCGTATTTACTGTTGCCCTTATCGGCCAACCTGATTTTCTTACCGCTCTTTTCATCTGTCTCGGTGATGCTCTCTACTACATAACAATTAGTTTAGTGGTGGATTCTTCTTTTTGTGAGTTCCTCTCGTCCGTTTCAGCGGAGCGGACCGGCATTTTCAAATCCACCTTGGAATGCTATGAAGCGAACGACTTCAAGCGAAGCAGCCCGTCAGCTTGTCAAACTGACAGACTTCTACCAGGTATACCTTGACTTCTATCTTGGTTATGCTATAATTATCGCAATTATCGGCAGACAATCCAGTCGCCATTCGTCATGCTTATGCGTACGGAATGAATACCGTCGTGACAACATCAAACGGGAGGCATAACCGCAATGAACCTTTTACTTTCAGACACCGCTTTGCCGGAAACATTGCCAGTCTTGCCAGAAACCTTTTATGTGGATCTCTCCCAGTTGCAGATCGGCAGCTGCCTTGGATGCTTTAGTTGTTGGGTGAAAACACCTGGCCGGTGTGTGCTGCGAGATGATGCAGCAGCCATATATCCTCTGATTGCGTGCAGTGACCAACTTCTATATGTGAGCCGGGTCTATTGCGGTTCTTATGACGTACCAATGAAGCAGATGCTGGAACGATCCATTCCAGTTCAGCAGGCATTTATCCGTCTACACCACGGCGAGACACACCATGTGCAGCGTGCCGTTGCTGAAAAAGCTGCTGTTATTATTGCATATGGCGACATCCTGCCGATAGAACAGGATATTTTCCGCGCTTTAGTAGCACGCAATGCCTATAACATGAACTTCCGAAGCTACCGGATTCGATTCGTCTCCGAGGCAGAGCGGGATGAAACAATTCTGGAGGAGGTATCCGCATGGGCAGGTTACTGATTATAAACGGCAGTCCGCGCGCACCGCGCTCTAATTCCAGGCGATATGCTGCATTATTCCGCAGGTATTGGAAAGAACCCGTGGACGAATATCTTGTAACAGATTGTCAGCATACTCTGATTTGTGCGCAGCTTAGCAGGTACGACCATCTGCTCCTGGTTTTCCCGTTGTATGCGGATGCTTTACCTGCAGCATTGCTTCGCTTTCTACAGGAGATGGAGCGCGCCTTACTCCCTGCCAATCTTCGGGTCCACACCCTTGTTAATTGCGGTTTTCTAGAGCCGGAGCAGAATCATACCGCACTTGCGATCCTGCAATATTTCTGCGCAAAAAACAGTATGAAGTATGGCTCCTCACTTTGTATTGGCTCTGGCGAGGCAATATTGGATACCCCATTTTCCTTTCTGGTCAGGCATAAAATCAAAAAACTGGCGTCATCCATACACACTGGCCACTATGATGCTTTTTCTGTTACCATGCCGCTGACGAAAAAAATGTTTATACGGGCTTCCACCAGGTATTGGCTGTCTTATGGCAGCAAAAACCATATTTCCGAGGTGCAAATGCGTACGATGCAAGTAGAGGGGGATAATGAAGCGTAACTGCATACAGCAATAGCCTCGTTTGTTATAAAGTTTCAAATTTCATGCTCAAATCATATGTCCCTGTGGGCAAAATCAAAAGCCCCCCCCTTAATCAGCAAGTAGTTTTGAATAGATGGTTAGCTAGTTTTTGCATAGATTCCCCTTAATCTTTTGTAGGCATTTTATATGCTTGTATGGGATCAATAATTTTTGGGGGTCTCCTGCCGATAGTGTCCATCTGTTTTCTTTGCATTTATGGATATACCGCTAATGGAAAATGGCTGCCTAAATAGACAGCCACTTTTCTTCCCAATGTAATATCGATATCGCGTTCTATCAATTTAGTATCGACTTTTCCATCTCCTCCCTTTCCATTTCACTTACTCTGCATATCTTCTCACAGAATTTATCCAGGCTGAACGTCATCCCCGGGTCATCGGCATCCAGCAGCAGACCAACCACAGAGCATCGTGCGTCCTGTATTGCATCCCGCAGCTGTTCCGCCAGCTCATCGGATATGGAGCGCCTCCCGTCCGTGATAAACAGGATATCCGCGTCCTCAAACTCTTCCTCGTTTATCAGCCGCAGGGCCTCCCTGATCGGAGTCTCAAAATCCGTGCCGCCGTCAAAGAAATGCTCCGCTGCGGATAGCAGGTCGGCGGACGTGTACTGCCCCGGCAGGAACCGGTCTGTCCGTATCTGGCCTGCACCGGAGAAATGGACCAGCGCAAATTTGCGCCCTTCATGCGCGCAGCTATCCTGCACGGCCAGCGCCAGCGCCTTGCCCCACTCGGCGTTTTCCCCTTTTGTGGAGCCGGACTCATCCAGGCAGACAATGATACCGCCATGCCCTTTGTGGACGCGCTCCCGCTTTGCATATTGCAGTAGTCCTTTCGCATTGTACTTACGCAGGAACAGCGGCGTCGTTGCTGGGGAGGCCAGCAGCGCCAGCTCGCCGGAGAGCAGGTTTTTCAGGTCACGCCCGCGCATAATCGAATATTTTTCCCCGCGGCCGTGCGCATAATCATTCTTGCGCAGCTCGGACAGCATCTCCTTCATGCGCCCCAGCTGGCGGGTGACGCCCAGCAGCATCTCATTGCTCTTTACCCTGTCCAGCATCTCGCGGTCATGGGCCGCTTGCTGCGCAGCATTTTCAGACGTCCCATCTCCCCAGCACCGCCGGACATAGCGGGCCAGAGACGCGGCGTCCATGCCCTGTTGCAGCGCAGTATGCACCGCCGCTTCTGTTTCCACCTGTCGTTTGCGCAGCTTATCCCGTATCATTCCGGACACGGCCCGTATCTGCTCCGCCGTGCTTGCCGTCTCTGCGGCAGCGCGGAGCGCCTCCGGTGTCTTGGCCGGATCGGCCTGTGCGTCCCGCACCAGATGATAAAGCCTTTCCGCCGCTGTATCATGACGGCGCGTCAGCCGTTCCAGCACGGGCAGCAGTCCGCCCGCCGCCCGGTCGATACCTTGTACCGCTTCGGAAAGCGCCTGCCGCACTGTGCGCGCAGCTTCCATCGCTGCGCTGTCCTCTCCCCTGCACAGATGGTGCAGGGCGGCAAACTGCCCGTTATCCTGCAGCCCATCCAGCAGATATGCCCAGACAAGGCGCGCTTTGGGGGACAGCTCTTTTTCGCTCCCCCAGCGATATGTATACGCATAGAGCAGATGGAACAGGTCGGCCAGCAGCGGTGCGGCAGCATCCAGCCCATTGGCCGTGCAGCTGTCATGGAACGCCATACGCTCCAGCCGTGTCGGACGGGTACAACGATCCGTACGTTCCGGCCGTTGGTACGGTGCAGTAAGATCGAATAACGGTGAGTTTACAATCTGATCCAGCGAAGAAAAACGGTATTTCATCCATAGCCTCCAAACTATCAGGCGGAAAAGCAGGGCGGACGCCCTGCTTTTCCATATTGCCTTACTTCTGTTTCTCCATATCACGCCTGCCGTTCAGAACGGCGGGTTGCCGGCTGGGACGCCGCCCGGCCCCCATGCGTAGCTTTCCGGTACGCCGGAGAAATCCGGCGTCGGGTACTGCGCCGCAGCGCCGGGCACCGGCTGCGGGTAGCCCAGCGCCGACGCCGCCTGTACCGTTACCGCAGGCGCGGCCGCCGGCTGGGGCGCCTGTGCCGCTGCCGGCTGTACCGCGGGCGGGACAGCATACCCCTGCGCCGTGGGTACGGCTTGCTGCGGCGCATATCCAACTGCTGGTACGGGTACCGGAGCGGGTGCAGCCGCGGGCTGCGCAGCGCCGTCCGGCTGGGCGTCCTCCGGTTTCCTGTCCAGAAACTTCACCTCGGTGCGCACCACCTCAAACGAGGAGCGCTTCTCGCCGGTCTGCTGGTCCTGCCATTCGCGGCGCTGGATCGCGCCAACCACGCAGAGCAGACGGCCTTTGCGGCCGTACTGTAATACGAACTTCGCCTGCTGGCCGAACACCGAGCAGTCGAAAAAGTCCGCTTCCGGCTCGCCGTCACGCTTGTAGTCACGGTCCACCGCGATGCGGAAGCTCGCGATCGGCTTTTCCGGATCTTTCCCGCGCTGGTCGGGATCCCTGGTCATGCGCCCTATCAGGATAACTTTATTCAGCATTCTGTTTTCCTCCTTTTTCTCTTCATGCTGCGGATTGTAATACGGCCAGCTGCGCCAGTGGGGACGGGGTGAACGAGCACGCCTCGTGCGCCCTGCGGTTCATCTCCTCAAGCGCGGCGAGCGCGTCCCCCGCCTGCCGGCGCTGCTCTTCGGACTGCGCTGTGGCATCCAGCGCCTGCCACTCACGGTACAGCGCTGCAAAACCGGCGCGGAGCTGTACGAGCGCCCTAGCCTTCTGGCCGTCCGGTGCGTCGTTGAATGCGCCGGACGCGTCCTTCGCTTTCGCCAGCAGTTCCTCCAGCCGCGTGCGGAGCGGGTCGTCGCACAGGCGCGTGAGCACGGCCTGTACCTTTTCTATCTCCGCCGGTTCGTTCCAGAGGTAGTTCTTCAGCTGCAGCAGATCCTCCGGCTGCACCGCGGCATGGCCGGCGAGCCATGCCGCCGCCTGCGCCACCGGCCCATAGCCGAAGAACGTGCGGTCGGATACCGTGATACCTTCCCGCCGCAGCTCGCACAGCACATCGTCCATCAGCTCATTGACCGCCTCCGTAATGGAGACCAGCGCCACCTGCGCCTGCATGGCGTACAGCTCGTCCAGCGAGAAGGTCGCCTTCACCTCGCCGAAATGCCCGCCCTGCTTGTTCCGCAGGACTGCGAGACGGGATGTGCGTTCCTGCACGTCCTTTGTCACAACGCGAAGCTGGAAGCGGTCATAGAGCGGGGCGAGGATCTGCTCTTCTTTATTCCGGAAGTTCGGCATCTCATTGGAGGCCGAAAAGAACGAGATCACAGGAATGTCCACCGTCACGCCCTCGTTGGTGTACCGGCGCTCGTTGAGCGCCGTGAGCAGGGAGTTGAGCAGACCATCCGCCGCTTTAAAGATTTCATCGAGGAAGCAGATATGCGCGTCCGGTATCTTGCCGGCCGTGATGGTCATAGGCGTGCCGCCGTGCAGCAGGGACAGCCCTTTCCGGTACTGCTCCAGCTTTTCGATCAGAGCCTGCATCCGCGTAGCCGCGGCGTTATCCGTCGGGTCTGCGCGGAAATCCTCCGCCGCCTGCGCAAGCTCCTGCCGGAGCATCCGGTAAGTACCGTCCTGCTCCAGCACCTGCGCAGGGACCGCGCCCGGTATCAGACTGGCCAGGTCGAGACGGCCGAACAGGGCTTCCTCATCCGTCTGCCTGGACAGCAGGCGTTCGAACTGCTTTGCGCCCGTGATGCGTTTGCGGAACTCGTTCACCACGAAGCTCTTGGCCTGCCCGGGCGCGCCCAGAATGAACAGGTTGCTCCCGCTCAGCAGCGCCAGCGCGATCGTCTGCACCAGCTCGTGCCGCTCCGCGGCCTCGCTGTTTACTTCCTCCATCACGGCCAGCATCTTATCTCTCAGCATGCGCATCTCCTTCCAGCATCCGTTTTTCCAGTGACAGGATTTCGTCCATCGTCATCCATTCAGGCTTCCCATCCGAAGGAAAGCTGTTCCAGACCGCCTTCATGTACACGAGTTGCTCTACAGCGTCATTCGCCCAAAGATACCTGGGGTCTCGTCTGCCATAGCTCAAAAAGTACAGGCAGTCCTGCCGCATCCGATCCAGCAGCTGGTAGCGGAAACGGTCATCGCGGGAAAGGATAAATTCCAGAGTATTTTGCTTCATCCCTGTCATTTTGCTTCCCCCTTCCGTTCGGCGGGGAGCTTCAGCTCCATCGCGCAGCGGAAGCCCTTTACAAACGCATCCTCGCATTCCAGATCACGCAGCAACTCGAAATCGTGCGTGGTCGCCTCCAGCAGCTTCACGGTCTCGCGATCCGAGACCGCTGCCATCGCCGCAAACGCCAGCGAGATACGGAAAGAAAGCCCGCGGATCTGGCTGCCGTTGATCTCCGGTTGCTCGCTTGCCGGCACATACTTACCGCGGTACAGCTTGCGAACCGCATCCGTATTCAGTGCTTTCATTCCGCTTCGCCTCCTGACTGGAACAGCACCTTTGCAGTGCCGGCATAGCGGACCTGGAAAACAGTATCCGGATGCATCCGATGCAGCAGGCCGGCCCGCTGCTTCAGGGTCTCCAGCTTCACCTCTGGGACAAGCGTCGCGTACATCAGCGGCACGGGGAACGCGCCGTTTGCCATGTCCACCGCGCCGAAGCGCGTATCGCCTTTTCCCTTTGCATAGAGCATGAGGTTTGCCATTACGATACCTCCGTATCATCTGATTTGCCGGGCTGGATACGCTTCACATCAAAGAACGCCGTGCGGAAATCGTGAGGGGCGGCGCAGTAAAAGAAAAACTGCCCCAGCCCTGTGTCGATCTCCACCACGTCTCCGGTATGGATGCTTTCATCCGGAAGCGGCGAGGACAGGTCCCCAGCATTCGCCTGCTCATAGAAAGCTTTCGGGGATAAGCCGGTTTTCCCTTCCGCGCGCAGCCGGTACCGGTGTGCGAGGGGGAACACAAGCTCCCTGTCTCCCGCTTCGTCCGCCTCCAGCAGCCGTGCCATCACGGCGGATCGCTCATCCGCATAACTGTAGATGCGGTACTCGCGCGGTGCTTTCCGTTTGGGACACCACTCCGGCGCCTTATACGCCGGGTCCTTCTTACGGAACGGCTTGCGGCGCTTTTTGTTCTTGAAACCGCTGCAATAGCGGCTGGAGCCGTAGTCCAGATGCGCTTCACAGCCGATACAGCCGGGTTCTGCAAAACTTTTCTGCTTAAACATCCTTTTCCTCCCTCAAATAGTCACAGATCTTATCCTTATGCGCTTCCAGCGGGAAGCGTGCGCCGCCATGCCGGCGGCTCCACCGGCAGAGCGCGCGGTACAACAGCTTCAGCCGCGTCAGGCTGAGCCGCAGCCGCGTGCATGCGTCCTCCATGTCCTCCTGCAGCTCGTCCAGCCGCATCAAAACGGTATCCCGCCTGTCCCCGCGTTCAGCTGCCAGTTCTTCTTTCTGCAGGAAATATTCCGCTACAGCAGAGTCTGCAGACAGGCAGGACAGCACACGGTATGGATACAGTACTGCTTCGTCATGCACCGGCAGCAGGCGCCTGTCCATTTGTGACAGGAGGAACGATGGGAGCGGAAGCTCCGCTTCTGAACCACGATACGGCTTTGGCAGTTCTGCGATCCTTTCATACGGGATCTCCCATGCCGGCGCGCTGTGTGGATGGGGCAGCACCGTAACGTCCCTATCCGTCAGCAGGACGTCGTAAAGATGGTACGCCCCGCCGTCCACGATATGCCCGACGCCGATATACCAATGCCCGGTCGTCAGCGGGCGGCTCATAAAGAGGAAACAGCAATCCACCAGATCATAAGTGGTGTTGAGGGTAAACAGCTTATCCACGGCGTCCCCCTTTCTGCTGCATCTCCAGTTCCGCTTCATATCGTTTCAGACGTTCGGAAAGCGCGGCCTCCCGTGTACAGCTCGGGCCGGTATACTGTTTCCTGAACCCTGATCTCCAGCCGACACGCGCCATTTTTTCGTTGTTGCGGCGTTTTTCTTTTTCCAAAGCTTCTTTTGTCCGCGAAATACGGTATTGCAGCTGCTTTACTGTACTCACGCCGCCCCCCCGTTCAGAGCCGCACGCCGCACCTCATACAGCTCCGGATGGTACTCCAGCAGCTCCCCAAGCGAGAGTTCGGACACGAAATACGGCCCGCTTTCCGGCCGCTCCAGATCGTCCGCGATAAAGCGGCGCGCCTGTCGTTCGGAGGGAAAGGTGAGCGCCTTGTCCAGGCTGCCCAGGTCCACCATGTGCCGGCCATCGTTCAGGAAGTGGTCCGCCACAAAGGAGTACCGTGAGCGGTACAGGTAGTACACCACATAAACGCCGGTATGTACGCCCATCATGCCGCCTCCCTTCCGGGGGCGGCGCAGACGGGGAAGCGGTACACCCTGCAGCTGCGGACAGCATGGGCCTTTTGCAGCGCGGCAGCCCGCTCCTGACGGATGGCAATATCCGCCGGATCTGCACAGCTCTTGTCCGGCAGCACGTCATACAGCGTGCCGCCATCCTCCCTCCATGCATCCAGACTGAGCGCCACGGGCGCTTTGCGCTCTTTGTGCCGCTGGCGCAGCAGCGCGTTGCGGATGCGGCTGTACGCGATCGTAGTGAAGCGGTACCTCTGCAGGCTCTCGTCCGTCATGTACCGCTGCGCCGCGAGCATCAGCCCCAGCGCGGCTTCGCCGTACAGGTCCGTGTCCGCTTCCGTGCCGAGGTGCAGGTCATGCATCACACGGTAGATCAGGTTGTGATAGCGCTCTGCGAGCGCGCGTTCCGCGTCGGTCAATGGCCTTGTCATGGTTTTCCCTGTCATATCAGGCAGCCTCACTTTCATTTATTGTCCGTCCGTTTCGGTACACCACAAAAAAGTAGTTGAAATCCCCATGGTTCACCATACAGCGCAGGCGGTAGCCGTTCACCGCGCCCGCATACGCGAAATCGTATGTGGGACACCAGAAGTCATGCCGCTGCGCCTCCGGATTGGCGGCGCAGAAGCGCCGCATGGCCTGCGCGCTGTGCAGCACGGTCTTCCGCAGCCGTTTGAACACCGCGTTGGCCTCGTCTATGCTCTGGGCTGTGAGGAAACAGCTCCGCACAGGATACCACATGTTCATCCGCCGCGGCTCGAACTGGCCTACGGCACAAAGCAGCCGGTCTTCCGGCCGCAGCGGGCATATCCTTTCCGCAACAGTGGCTGGGATCAGGATCAGCTTTTTGTTTTTCATGTACGACTCCTTTTTTCTCATGCAGCTTTCTTCTTCCGTTTCGGCTTTTCCACTTCTTCCTGCGGCATACGCGTTGGCATCAATACATGCAGCTCGCTGCCCGTGCGCAGCATCAGGGTGCCTTTGCCGTCTAACAGCAGGGCCGTCTCTTTCCCGTTTACCAGCTTCGCCGCCTGCAGCAGATAGTTGTAGGTATAGCAGAAGCCTTCCCTGGGAAGCGGCGTGCGGACGTCCGCGGGAAATTCCGTCCCGCCCTGTACGGCCTGCCGGTCCCCGCTGATATAGCCGATCTGCAGCATCCCTTTGCCCGTGCGCAGGATCACGCGCGCGCCGGCTGTGCCGCCAACACCTGCGCGGTGCAGTTCCGCACAGAACAGCGCGCCGTCCACATACGCCTCATATGCCGTCTGGAAGCGCTCCAATACCGGCTTCAGGTCCACCGCCTGATAAGGGCTGCGCTGGACGGAAAAGACCATGCCCGGCCCGAGGAACAGCGCGGTACCGCCGTCCACGCCGATCCGGCAGTGCGGCACGCCGCGGAACACCGCGAGCAGCACCTTCATCGCGTCCGCCGGTATCAGCAGGTCTATCGGCTCATCCTGCGCCGCGTCCTCTCTCGCCACAGTCATGCGGAAGCCGTCGCAGCTGGCCGCGCTGAACTTGCCGTCATGGACGGTGAGATGCACGCACTTCAGCTGCTCTTTCCCCTCCGCCTTGCCCTGCGCGGCGGAGAACAGCACCCTTGCGCTGACCTCCGCGAAGCCGGAGCAGTCCAGCAGCTGTGCGGGCGCGGGCGTACCCACGGCGGGGTACTTGTCCGCATCCATCAAAGGGAAGACAAAGGCGGCCTTCGCGTTGCGCACCTCGATCTGCCTGCCGTCTGTGGCGACAGACGTTGCTTCGTCCGCAAAGGCGTCCAGCATCCGCTGGAATACCGGCGCGAACAGCAGCGCCCTTCCGCTTTCCTCCACGCGGCACGCATGCCGCACCTGTAAGGTGCAGGTCCGGCTGCGCGCGGTGAACATCACCGTGTTTGAAGCGGCGTCCGCTTCCATCAGGACGCAGGCATGCTCTTTGGATACAAAATACGTCCCTATCGTCTGGCTGCAGCGCCGGGCGATGGGCAACAGCTCGGACCGGTTCGCCAGAAATCGCATCGTTCCATCAACTCCTGTTCTTTCTTCATCCTGCCAGCTCCCACAGCGATAACTGCTCTGCGGGTGGTACTGGCCGTATCTTTGTTTCTTTTCTCACGCTGACCGGCACGCTCTGCTGTCCGCATTCCGCTTCCTGTACCTGCCGCTCCTGTGCCGGATGCAGCACTGCCATCTTGCGGAACGACGCCGCGATATCCTCCACTGCGTCCTCATGCCGGATACCTTCGGCCAGCTCACGGGCGAGCGCGAACGTCATATCCTCGCTCTCGCTCATCGCGGCCAGCCCTTCGTCCGTGAGCACGCCGCCCTCGATCACGCCGGCCACCGCCAGCTTAGAGGCCATCAGCCGGACCGCGCGCTCCTGCATGGTGTGCCGGTAGTACAGGATGTACACCTCCACACGGGGCGCGGTCTGGTTGATGCGCCACGACCTGCGGCTCGCCTGACGGAACGTGAACAGCTTGAACGCCATGTCATAGAAGATGAGCGTGGTGAAGTCATTCAAATCCAAGCCGGTTTCAACTAGATTTGGATTTACGATCATCACCTGCATGCCCTGCCGGAGGTGGTTTGCCACCCATTCCTCGCGTCCCCGAGGCGGGACGGTATCCTCCATGATCTCGGCGCGGACGCCGGCGTCCGTGAGGAAGCGTTTTAAGCGTGTCCGGCTGTCCAGACGCACCCAGTTCACGTAGAGCAGAACCCGTTCGCCGGCGTTTACCTTGCGGCGGATGATCTCCAGCGTGCGCCGGTCTTTTTCGGTCTGTTCCTCCGGCGCACCGCTGTCCTCCGGCACCAGGATCGGGTCTGCGGTGACCGGATGTACGACCGGCTTATGCCCATACGGCTGGTCCGGATAGGCCATCATGAGGTTCAGGGACACGGACAACAGCTTCCGGGCGAGCTTACGCCCTTCGCGGCTGCGGTCCTTGAAGATCTCATGGAAAGCGTGCTCCAGGTCGTCACAGGCTCTTTGCTGGTTCTCCGGAAGCCTGAGCGGCACAGGGATCTCCTCGTACTCCGGCAGGTCCTTGCCCATATCCATGAGCGAGAGGAACACGCCGTTCTCCAGCAGGAAGCGGCTGTACACCAGCGGCGAAACGCCCGGCTTCTGACGGGAGCGTTTTTTCCGCTTCGCGGTGCGCCGGTTGCTGTTGTACCCGCCTTCCGTTACTTCGTAAGTGTCCTCTGTCACGCCGTATTCCCGCGCAAACTGCGCGGGGGCGGCATAGCTTTGCCCATCCTGCTCCATACGGCATGCACACATGCGGTAGAGCAGATAGAAGATACCGGAGGCATAGCCGTTGATGAGGGTTGCCGTCATGCCAATGCATTTTTTCGCGGCGGCGAACAGCTCGCCCATCGCGTCCCCCTGGCCGCTGTCCGCGGAAAACTGGTGCAGTTCATCCGCTATCAGGCCGTCTATCTTCCCTCTGTACCGGTTTTTGATATAGGTGCTGAGCGGGAAGCGGCGGCACGCGCCGCGGGCGGCCATGAAACGGTCCGGCTCGCGCAGCAGGGCGGCAAGCTGCTTTTTCGCCGCCGCTGTTTTGCAGGCGTCCCGCGCAAGGTACGCAAAACGGCGGTGGACATAGCCCAGATGGCTGATGCGCACCCATTCGCTCTGTTCCTCCGCGGTTGTGGCTGTCCAGAGGACAGCGCCGCAGCCTTCGCACTTGCGGTTGGCGCGGGTCTCTGTCCGGAAGTATTCCGGCGTAGCGTCTGTCAATGTCCGCTTACCGCAGTCCATGAATTCCATCTGGATCACGCTGCCGCAGTCCGGGCAGGTAAAGCCCTGCCGCCTTGCGTCCCATCTGGCCGCTGGGCGGCGCATATAGCCGTCCCGCGCGCTTTCCCTGGACAGGACTGCAAACACGGTGCGGCCGCCGCGGGCATACCCCGCGTAGAGGGCGTCCATGTCCGCCGGCGTCCGCACGATGGCAGCACGCGCGTTTGGGATGGCCTCCTCCAGCTCGCGCACCCATTTGCCTGTCATGTGGGAGGGGCAGAGGACGATATGCAGGCACTTCCTGTGCTTTTGCAGGAAGTATGCCTGCAAGGCGAGGCTGCCGACCTTAGACTTTCCTGACCCGCATTCTGCGATGAGCAGGCCGAACCTGGCGGTCTGCAGCCTGCGCCGAAGCGCTTCCGCGGCGGCAAGCTGGGCGCCGTACAGGTGGTACCCTGCCGTCTGCGCCACGAACTGGTCCAGCCCCAGCACCCCCTCTGACAACGGCTCCTGGGCCGGAT
>NZ_JAOQJE010000011.1:59476-87075 GCF_025567315.1 Agathobaculum ammoniilyticum | reverse complement strand
GTTTTACCCGTCTGCCGCCCATGATAAATTTTTCTCTATTTGCACCGCTTTTGGCGGTTACACAAAATTTGGGATTGCCCCCCAGCGTTATAATCATGCAGCGAGTACCCTGCGACATCCCGCTTTTCTCCTCGCCTTTTGATTCCTCCGACGCCTGTCCCGCTTTCCTCAATCCATCCCAAAGCAGCGCTATTCCCAGTATGCCGAGCAGAATCGCATCCATCTTCGGGAAGAAATCCGCTTTTATTAGGTTAAGCGAAAGTGATTGTATCGTAAGGCTCGCCGCAAACAAGCCAACCGCCGCAAGAATGACAAGTCCACCAACAATTGCATCCTTATATTTCCTCAACAAATCCGCCTCCTTACCAGTTAGACGTCCAGCTTATTTTTATCTTATTTCTGCAAGGATAGGAAACGGACTTGCCGTTCCCTATCCCGCATCCACTTTAAGAAAGCAACTCTGCTGCGTATTTATCAATAATCTCCTTGGTGGAATCGAGCAATGCCCGCCCCTCCTCGGCATCTGCGTAAAACGGCGTCTGGCGGTAAGCCTCCATAATGCTGGTCGCGTAGTCCTCCTGCTCACTCACAACCTTGCAGGCATCCGCAAATTTCTGTACAATCTCATCCGGAGTATCCTTAGGGAAAGCGAAGAAATAATATTTTTCAAGTTGAATGTCAAATCCTTGCTCTATAGCGGTCGGAATTTCCGGAAAGCCCTCGCTGCGCTCTGCGTTCACCTGTCCCAAGGCAACAAACTCACCGGTTTCCAGATAATCTTTAACCGTGCCATATGCGTTGATAATTAAATCGATATGTCCACCCGCCAACGCTGCAACACGATCGGAAGCGCCGCCCGCATCCACAAAGGATACATCAATACCGGCATCCTGCATCTGCTTTCCGTTGATATGCACCATTGTACCGGTTTCTATACCCATCTTTACCTCACCCGGATGCTGTTGCGTGTACTCTTTCAGCTCTTCCAGGTTATTGTAGCCCGCATCTTTCCGCGCTACAATAATCTCGCCAGGCCCCTTGCCGACCACTGCCGACAACTTGAAATCATCCAGTCCGAAGTCCGCTGTGCCAATCGCCTGGTTAACATTCATTGCTGTATGGAAAAAAAGCGCCGTATATCCATCCGGATCGGAATCCTTTACCTGACGACTTGCAATTGAGCCGCCGGACCCAGTAACGTTACTGACTACAACCGATGTCCCTAACTCACTGCCCAGCCCTTCGAGGTAGGCACGCGCATTAAAATCCGTATCCCCTCCTGCTCCATATGGTACTATAACCGTGATTGGCCGTGAAGGCCAGTCGCTGCTATCCCCCGCACTCGGCTTCTCATTTGAGCCGCAGCCACTTAATACACCCGTACAAAGCGCACCGACCAACAAAGCTGATAATAACCGTTTCATTTTTTTGCCTCCTTTTTTAGTTTGTCTCTTTCCATATTATCGTTCCGGATAAGCAGTCCGGAATAGCTCGACTTGCTCGCGCGCTACTCGTCCCAAAGTGCCTCCGTCCGCAAAGGCAACCACCATACTGTAGCCACGGTCATATAGTTTTTTTGCCGCCTCAAAATTTCCTGCAACAGTGGCTAAAAACTTTCCACTCGCAAACACCTTTTCTTCAATCGTATGTATTGCTTCCTGTACTTCTGGCGCAGACGGATTGCAAAAATACCCCATTGAAGTGGCTAAATCCATCGGGCCAATAAATATTCCATCCAGTCCTTCCACCTGCAGGATTTCATCCAGATTCTTGACTGCCGTTCCTGTTTCTACAGCGGTCATAACCACTATTTCATCGTTGGCATGCGCCAGATAGTTCTGTGAATTCATCCCAAAGCCACCGGCACGCGGCGAAGGCGCTATGCCACGCATCCCTTCCGGAGGATATTTACATGCCTGAACCGCTCGTTCCGCCTCATCTCTTGTGTTGACATAGGGGATGAGCAGGCCATACAACCCGACATCCAGCATGCGCTTAATCGTTACCAAGTCGTTCCAAGGCGCGCGGGCAAATGGAATTGAGCTGAAGCGCCCCATTGCCCTGAGTTGTTCCAGCATACTCAATGGGTCATTCGGCGCATGCTCCATATCAATCATTAAAACATCTACCCCAGCCTTAGCAAATATTTCTGCCGCATAAGGGCTTGCCATTTGCAACCATGCGCCAAGGATCTTTTTCTTCTCTTTCAGCAGCTTTTTAACGGGATTATGAAATGTTTCATCTAAACGCAGCATAGACCTAAAATCCTTTCTTCATTTTTCAATAGAAAACGGTATTTGATAGCGCTCCGCATATGCCTCCAGCTCTCTGTAAATACTGTACGGCAGCGGGATACCGTTTTTTTGCCGTTCTCGTTTGCAGTTTTCTTCAATCTCTCCCGGAAAACTCAACGGCGGCGCATCCCCCACCACAGGGATAGACCGTATATACTGCCGGTATTCTGCAATACGCGCTCTTAACTCCTCCTTTCCAATAATTGCATCACAATCTACCGCAATAAACATGTGACAGGTCCCGCTTGGATCATCTGGCTCTGCGTACATGCTCTTGATATGATCCGAAAATGCACCGCCAGTCATTACACCACAGAGCATATCAATCACATAAGCGATTCCCAATCCTTTGAACCCTCCTACCGGAAGGAAGTAACCATCAAAACCTTTCTTCGGATCATCTGTCGGGTTTCCTTCCACATCCGTCGCCCAGCCCAACGGAATTTTTTCTCCTTTGCGTATCGCCATTTTCAGTTTCCCACCCGCAACAACAGAAAGTGCCATATCCAGCATAAACGGGTAATCGTCATAAGTGGGGATCCCAATGGCGAAAGGGTTATTACCAACAACGCGCCCTTTTGCTCCCGGCGCCGTGATATTAGGCCGAACATTAGTTGACGCCATACCGACCATACCGGCATCCACCGCCATTTGTGCATACAGAGCTGCGGCGCCAAAATGATTGCTATTTTTCACGCATACTGCCGCTATATGGTACTCTCGAGCCAGCATAATTGCATGCTCCATAGCATATCGGGAAGCAACAAAGCCCGAAGCATTATCGGCATCCATAACCACAAATGCCTTTTCTCCGGCTACCACCTTAATATCCGGCTTCACATTAATTGCTTTTTTGCGATAGCGTTCAAAATAAGCCGCTGTGCGCATAATTCCGTGTGAATCCACGCCGCGCAAGCTGGCCTCTACCAGTCCAACGCCATGCAATTCCGCTGTTTCCCTGTCTACGCCGGCTTTTTCATATAAGTCTGCAATAAAAGCTACAATTTTTTTATCATCGCACAAACGAATATGATCATCCACTTTTCAGACCCTCCCTTTAGCCTTTATAAAATATTCATTTTTAAAGATAATCGCACGATACTGTCAAATTGCTTTCATTATGCTTTTTTGCTATATTTTTCTTTATTTTTGAGAAACAGTTATCTCTTATGCCAATAATATAACAGTTTACAGGCAATTTGTCTTTGCATAATATTGAACTTCCTTTTCACTATCTTAACTTTTGTTGCCAAATATTCAAACGCCCATTTTGTATATTTTTATCAAACCTATCCGCTTTTCTTGCAAACAAAAAGAGTACACCATGCAAACCATGTGTACTCTCTTTCCCTATTCCGGCTCTTTATAATAACGATAGCTGAACTTTCCATGCTGCTGTATCGCTGTGTACATGGCATCTTTTTCCAAATCGCGCATTTCCCCCGGCGTTTTACCCGTTACTTTTTTAAATACAGATGTGAAATAATGCACACTGGAAAAGCCTGACAATACGCTAATATCATTCAAGCTATAACTGGAATAGCAGATCAGCTCATAAGCCCTACAAACCCTTAAATAATTCACATAATGGATAATCGTAAAATTCGTTGCCTGCTTAAACAGCTTGCAGAGGTAGTTTTTATTGTATTTCAGGGATTCTGCCAACTGATCCAGTGTGAAATCCTCTGCAAAATGCACGGAAACATAGTCGGCAATTTGTTTTTCCACGCCAGTCAGGTTGGCTATGATGTGGTCAATCGCACGTGAAAAGGAATTCCTTTCAACAAAAGAGCCGTTTTTACGGATATAGATATAGAATGCCTGCTCAAAAAGAGCATTTGCCATTTCTCTACTGTACCGTGCATTGGACTGCCACTCGTTTCGCGCTCCTAAAAGTGCGGTTTCAAATTCATTGTCCTCAATTTCAAAACAGCGTGGCAGGCAATGCACCTCATCCATGGTATTGGAATTATGGAGATAAAATTTTGTATCTATGATCCGCAGCCTCCCGCTTGAGATCACAGGCAGTTCATGCAGCTGCTCCGGTTCAATTACAACGCAGAGATGGGGATATAAATGGACTTTCTGCCTGTCCAACAGCATATCCGCTTCCCCTGAAACTACATAGTACATCTGGTAAAAGTCATGGCTATGCTCTCGTATCCCCCATCCACGCATATAATCCAGCATAAAGGTCCATACAACCTCAATGTCCCGCATGCTCCCGCCTCCCCTTCTTTTTTTGCTTCCCACCGCAGTCCTCAACCGGACCATCCGCCGCGCACTCCACACTTTCCACTGGTAAAGCAAGCTTATTGTAGCAGATTTTACTTTTTCACACAATCCCCCGACCTCAAGCTTTCTGCCACCGGACGCCCTTACTGCCTTGGCTCTCTACCCCAAATATATATTGCATTAAAATATTTATTTTGCCTTAAACCGTCCGATAAATATTACAGGTACATTACCTCACTTTGATCAAACTGGAAAGCGGAATACGATATATGAAAAAAAAGAAAACTTTTTTGTCAGCGCATCCCCCTCAAACACGCGAAACCTTGCAGGATATTGGGAAGCATTATTCCAATATCCTCACTGCTCTGGTGTTGCTCCTGCTTTGTGTCATTCTCAGCTTGATTGTCCTGGCGGTCAAGCTTTCCTCCCATACATATATTTTGACTGACGGCAACCGTTATGAAACCGTCCGGCTGCATCCCGGCACGATCGCCGAGGCACAAAAAATTTCAAACTTTCAAAACCTGAAGGTGATCGCCCAGCGCAGAGAGGGTAATACCACTTACCTCACGCTGGATCAGGAATTGAGTGCCCAGATCAAAACCAAAGATCAAACTATGACCGTCCCCTTTACGGCCTGCACCGTAGGCGAGCTGTTGGAGCAGGTCGGCATTGCTGTGGGCGAGAATGATATTGTAGTGCCAGGACTTGACCGATGGTTGGTGGAAAATACGGAAATCTCCATTACTGAAGTAAGCTATCGCTCGGAGGTCGAAACAATAACAACCCCTTTCCAAGTAGAAACCCGCCAAAATTCCGATATGGTAGACGGAACACAGCACATACTGCAATACGGCAGGAATGGCGAAACCGAAATCACTTACCGTATCACGCTTCATGACGGCGTCCCGTTCGAAAAGGAAATGGTTTTTGAAGAAGAAGTCCTTGCGCCTGTTAACTGCATCATTGAACAGGGGACAAAAAAGCGATCTACCGTAGAACCGGCTGAGCCGGTACAGCAAGACGGGTATGACACAGCAGACGCCGGCAGCACCGCAGCAGACAGCGCTTCCGGCAGCCAGTTGTCTACTGCGGGACGGTCGCAGGTCTGGTCCGTCCCCGCCGGTATCCAAGATGATACTGCTTCAAAAACCATAACAGCCGCAGATGGTTCAACGTTTCAGTATTCTTCAGTCATTGACGTAACTGCAACCGCCTATCATCGAATCGAGGACGGCGGCCTGATCACTGCCAGCGGCACGACCACGCGGTATGGAACCATTGCAGTCGACCCACGGGTAATCCCATTAGGCAGCCGTGTATATGTCGTTTCAGACGGAGGCGACCAGTCCTGGTCGTATGGCCCCGGCATCGCCGAGGATACCGGCGGGCTGATCAAGGAAAATCGTATCGATCTCTTCTTCATGACTGATGAGGAAGCGGACCAGTTTGGCGTCCGTCCAGCCAAAGTATACATATTAAGCTGAGTTTCTTACTGCCTGTCAGCCAGCCATCACAGGGGGCCTCGGGTGCAATGTTTTTCAAGCCATTGCATCCGAGGCCCCCGCCTGTTCAACATATCCAATTTTATCCGGCTGGCCAAGCTACTCCAATCCCACAATTTTTTCTTCATCAGCCAAAAGCTTTGCATACGCCTGTTCCCGTAATACGGCAACCATCGCGTCTATCCCTATGCAGGTCGTCCTATACATTTTCTCCAGACTGGAAACCGTGACTTTGCGTTCATCCACCTGCGCAACACTGCACAGACTTTTCATGCTGCTCCAAACGATCCGCCGGTCTATCGCCTTCCCATTTCGGGTACAGAAAACAGGGCCATTGCAAACCCCTGTTTCTTCAGCATATTGCAGAAGCTCTCCAACCAGTGCAACGGGCATCGTAAAGGAAGAACCATTCTCCAGCACAATTGTTTCATTTCCAGCCTGCCGCAGCCTTTCGACCGTAATATAGGGGATATCCCCCGTCTTAATACCTGTACACCCAAATACTTTTATCAGATAATAACTACGCTTCCGTTTCAGCAGCTTTGCCGCCTGAAGCAGGCGCAGATATTCCTGTCTTGTCAGTTCAGGGGCAGCCTCCTCTTTCTCCTTTGGCAGACGGGACTGTACCAGCTGCCATTCCCTATGGCCCGCAAATGCCAACAGGCTGTTGGCAGCGGATATCCGTGCATTAATGCTTTCATTGGCCAGGCCGTTTTCCTGCATAAACCCTTTCCACTTTGCCAGCCTGGCATTGTTCAGCAGGCCTTCTTCCCCCAAAAATTTTTTCAGCTGCAAAAGCTGGGATCTGTATTGCGCAATCGTGGAGCGTGTCCTTCCCCTTTTCTGCAGGTCCACCAGAAAGGATTTTATTTCGTTTTCCGTCACCCTGTAACCATTTTCCATCCTCCCTTATTCACCTCTCCTGCTTAGATGAATTATCCTGTTTCAGCAGTTGCAATAGTTGCAAGGGAGAAACTTCCTCCCTTGCGGCGGCTGCGTTCTCCCTGCGCGCTGCTACCAATTCCTCCCGCAGAACCGATACATTGCGCGGCGCATCGATCGACAGGCGGACACGTCCTGCCCCGATCTCCTGAACAGTAATTGTAATATCCTGGCCGATCATAAAGGACTGTCCTTGTTTCCGCTGCAGTATCAGCATTGCGCTCCCCCCTGTCGTCCTATAGAGTCCAGAGGACACCGCATATCATATTCATCCAGTATCACCTGACAGGCCTGTCTCGTCCGGTCGTTCAGGACAATGGGGCATCTCAAGTTTACCGTGCTCTTCCACACCGGCTTGTTAACCCTGCAAAGCGTATAATAGCACAAATCCTCGCTCTTCTCTACCTGCATTTGAAGCAGCTCAGACTTTGCCAGTTTGGGCTGATAGGTTGGCAGCAGCATAAAAGGGTTCAGTGCGGTAAAGGCAAGCGACGGCGTTTCCACGCTTTGCAGGCACAACAGGAAATCCTCCTCCTTGGCAAAAGGGAGGAGGACAAACTTTTTTTCCTGTTCAAAACCAAAGATACCATTGGGGAAAAACAGCAGTGTTTGCTCGTCTACCTGTATTGTTCCAAAATATTTGGTTTCAATTTTCATTCCAGTCTCCTTAGTTAAACCGTTTCATCCAACGGCTCGTATCCCGGCTCTGCAGAGGGAGGCACATAGACCGGCCCGCCAATATATTTGATAATGACGTCCGGACGCTGCGTTACGGTAAACTCAATATCACCCGGTATAAACTCCACATCCCCATTTCCAATGCGCCAGTCAAAATTCAGCTTATCCATCTCATAGCGGATGTTCAGCTCCCCTGCATCCCAGGAAATATCCGGACCTGTGCTGGGCAGAAATGTCATGGCAACATCCGTATTGACCTGCTGGGATTCCATCGCGAACTGTGTGATCAATTGCTGGCCAATTTTTGCCTGAAGCAGAAGCTTTCCGTGCTTGGCATAGGTGCCGGTCGTTTCATAAACCTGCTCACGCCCTTTTTGTGCAGCCTGTTCAATACTGCGCATTGCGGTTGGTGTAATGGAATTACGCGCTTCAAACGTATCCAAGTTCAGCCGGATGGGCTTGCTGCGTATCTGCAGACCTCCCTTGCTGCGGGAAACCTCCAGATCCACCTGCGACCTTTTGTATTCCAGCCGCGCATGGTTTACTTTCATTTCCAACTCAATCGGAACATTTTTAATCTCTATCAACCGTTCCATAGCGCTGTACACCTCTTTTGCTCTTACTCTTACCCTTATGCTTAAGACATATAGTCAATAAACGATTGCGACAGCACATTGTTGCCAACCCGCAGCGCAGCATTGTAGCTGTACTGGGCATACACAAACGTACTCAACGCATCCGCCAAATCCACCCTGTCAAGCGACTCATATTGCTCTGTGAGCGTATCCCCGGTAGAGGTCAGGCGGGTGTCATTAGACTTTAAAAACTGAGCCTTCGTGTCCAGCTCAGCCCGGTTGGAGTTAAACGCGGAGTAAGACTCCTGCATCTTATCAAACAGCGCGTTTGCCTTTTCCTGATCTGCTTCATTCATCTTATCGCTTCCATCCGCAGCCGAGTCCACCAGAAGCTGCCCCAACTGCGCTGTCAGCGAAATAATATCCTTAGGTGAACCATCCTCATAGGTACCGAAGCCCAGCAGCCCTGCGCCGGAAATCGCCGTGTTGAATGCGGTGGAGGGAATGACCTGTTCATTCTCATCCAGCTGCAGGCCCAAGCCTATATCCACATAGGTCGACTCCTTGCTCCACTCCTCCAGCTTCGCCAGCTCATCCGGATCCTGTGTCGCCATGTCTATCCCGCGGAAATACAGCTTCCCATCCTTGAGTTCAAACGGAGCCTCCTCGCCGTTTGCGCCGGCAAACACAAACTTATCCCCATATTTGGCGTTCAGCGTTTTGACCATGCCTTCCGCAGTATTCAGCAGGGTTTTCCCAATCTCCTCACGGGCGCTTGATTTGGAGCCGTCCACGCCTTGTTCGGCCTGGTCAAGCGCTGTATTGTACTGATCTGCGATCTCCTGCAGGCTCGCCTGCGCCGACTCAAATTTGTGAATCGCAGATTCGCTGGTCTTTCTCTGAAATTCATTACGCGCAGAGGCCGCATGCACACGAAACGACTGCGCCGCCAGCGCCGGATCTTCCGAAAAGGAGTTGAACCGCCGTCCCGTCAAAACAGTGTTCATCGCATAGTACTGATTCCAGCTTGCTTTTGCCAAGTTTCCCCGATAGGTACGAAGCGTACCGTTTGTTGTAACCCGAAACATCACTATAACTCCTCTCTGTCAGCGGCCGACAATGCCCATGCCGTTGATCACTTTGTCCATCGCTTCATCCAACGCTGTCATCAGACGGCAGGCAGCCGCAAACGACTTCTGATATTGCAGCAGATTCATACCCTCCTCATTCAGATCGACGCCGGAAACGCTATCCCTGCTGGTATTGATTCCATCCGCAGCTGCGGCATACGTTTCATAAATAGTATATGTCGTACTTTTATGCGCACCCAGCACGCCTTCCATATTGGCGTAACAGCCTTCCAGATTGCCCTTGTAAATTGAGTCCCCTGATGCCGCCCCGGCAACTGCGCCATCCCCCATGGAAAATGCGTCGGTTTTGCTCCCCTGCGCATCTGTAAAGGCAATACCGGTCACCAGGTTACACAGGGAACCCTCCGGTACAACGGCCTTATCATCGAATGTGATCGTCGTCCCGTTGTCCTTCATATCAAATATGCCATTTATCGTTTGATCCTTTTGCAGCGCATCGTACAGGTTGTTTTGCGTCTCCTCCGCCGTTGCGCCGGACTGGAACTTGACCTTTACCGTGTGTTCCTGATTCATACCGTCAATATAAGTAATATGTGCAGTCAGTTCCGTTCCCGGCGTAAGTGCGTTATCCTGCTTTGGTTCCCCTGTTGTGAAAGTCGCATCATTCGTGCGGATGATATCGCTCGGCCGAAACGTATAGCTTGTCTCAAATACGTTGATCAGTCGATTGATATTATCGTTCATCGTACCCTGCACCGGATTACCCGAAACGGAGGAGATAATCTGCACCTCCCCGCTTTTCCACGCCGATGAAATGGAGATGTTCCCTGCCGTGATCACGGTATCAGGATTTTTCGGATCATCCCCCTCTGCCGTGAACAGATTCCCCGCCTGCTTTTGTACAGCCTCTCCATTTGAGCCAACCTCTGAGAAAGATGTACCGTCTGGACGGGTCGTGTTGATCCGGTTCATTTCGGTAGCAAACTTGTTTGCCAAGGCATCCAGGGATTTCTGATAATACGGTATCCCGCGGATGGACTTGTCTCCCCCGTCCGTGCGGAACTCACCCGCGCCAGTCAGCATCTGGCGGGTGGATTCCAGCGCGCCATATCCGTGCCCCTCGTCCACAATCGTCGTATTAGCTGGTACAGCGGCGATCGACTTTGTATCTCCCAGGGTGATGCCGGTATTATTGGCTGCCAGCTCCATCTGCGTCACGGTGGCAGCATCAGCCCCTTTGTCCGTCGATATCATGACAAGCCCGTTCGAGGTCGCCTTGGCTGTGAACAGTCCTTGTAGCGTGGCATCCTTATTCAAAGCATCCGCCAGATTAGCCAAGGTCTTTTCACGCGCTTTCGCAATTGCTTCCGGCGTGTCATCCGCCGGCTTTTCCACCGTGAAATCGACAGAAACGGTATGTTTGTTCCCATCCTTGTCCTTATAGGTAATATCGATCGTTTGCTGTCCACCCTGTGCGTTCTTCCCAAAATCCAGCCCTTGAAGCTGGAACTGGGAATTCGTGTTGGACAACTGCGTCTGATAGGCGGAGTCATGCAGCTCGCTGATCGCAAGCCGCAACAGATCGTCCGGCACCGGTTTGCCATCCGCATCCACAACCGGCTTGCCCGCTGCATCCACTTTTTGAGCAATCGACAAATCCGCACGATAGATGCCGTCAATCAGCGTCGCCCCAGGCTTATTCGTCTTATTATCCACCATTTTGATGGTGAGTTTTTCGACAGAAAAGCCTGCTCCAAGGTTTTCCTCGCTGTAGGTTACATCAATTTTCATGTACTCGGAAAGCTGATCGATCAGCATATTACGCTGGTCGCGCAGTTCAAGCGCCGAATCCCCGTTAATATCCGAACGGCGTATCTCCTCGTTCAGCTCCTGTATTTTCTTAAGAATATTGTCAGCTTCCTGTACATTTTGCGTGTATTGGTTATATACATTTTCAAATACGGTTTCCAGATCCTTGGCGCTCGTGTTAAGCAGCTGACAAAGCGCTTCTGCCGAACTGCGTACCAGCGAATCAAATTCTTTCTCACCCACATGGTCATTCAGGTCATTCAGCTTCCCCAGAAGATCCTGAATCTGTGTTGTGATACCGCTCTTGTTTACATCATTGATAACGCTCTCCAGTTGATCCAGCCCATCGAGTATCGCACTGGCCGAACCGACGCTCGACATCTCCTTCCGGAACCGAATATCCAAAAACGGATCGCGCAGCTGGGAGATGCCGGACAGCATAACGCCAGAGCCAACCGAAGCCGAATTTGCAGAATGATACAGCCCTGATCCGCTTGTGATAAAGCTGTATTGATCGAGCCTTTGACGGGTATAGCCCGGCGTATTGATATTGGAAATGTTTTGACCTGTTACATTCAGCGCCATTTGACTTGCAATCATACCCAAACGCGCCACAGTAAACTCACCAAAAGTGGCCATTGCTCTCTGTTTCCTCCGTTTCTTCCTTTATGCTCGAAAATCTGTATGCGGTCCGCCCGTTGTTATCGTATGATCCTTCACATGCTCGGGGTCAAGCCCAAGCCCTGCAATCATATTTTCCACCTGATGCAGGCTGCATTCCAGCGCCGAGCGGGCCACCTCGGCCGCACTCTGCATGATCCGGTACTGTGCGGACAACCGCTCTGCCGCATCTTTTACCTTTTCACGCAGCTCCATGGAATCTATCTGTTCCGGCAAAGCAGACAGCATTATTTTTTCCAGCCCCATTTGCTGCTGTAGCCTGAGCCGCTTCTGGTCAATATTGCGCAGGCTGAGCGACAACGCCTGTTCTTTTTTCATGCACTCGCCCAGACGTATCAGATCGTCCTCATGGACAGAGGCCGCAACGTCCTTCTGCACAGCAGTCAGCTCGCCTAAAATCACCGTCAGACGGTCCAGCAGTCCCAGCAATTCTTCCATCCCTGTCATCCTCCAAACAGCATGATACGCGCTGCCAGCTCATTAATATCATATTGATAGGCGCCCGTCTGAACCTGCTCCTGCAGCTCCGGAAGAGTTTCACATCGGTACGTCCGCACTTCCTGTGCAATGCGTCCCGCGAGTTCATGCGCAAAGCGCTGCTCCTCTGTATATTGCGACGTGGTCAGCTCTACCCTGTCGAATTGCGCAGTACCCACGGGCTGGCTTTCATTCTCTTCTGGTTGCGGTCGGTGTATTGCCAACGGGGACAAGCCTCCCGTTTTGGGAATCATCATTATGATCAGCTCCTTTTCAGCACACGCAAGCCGATGAATTACTTACTAAGTCAAATATCGGTCATTACCACAAAAAAATAAGCGGCAGGCTGCAAAAACCTGTCGCTTATTTTTCTTTCCCTGTATATTCCTATGTATTGTTCAGATGGCGAAGCAGTATACTCGCAATATTTTCACAGGCGGCTTGCTGTACCACTGCGCCAATATCATGTGCTACCATAGGCATCCCATAAACAACGCTGGATTCCCTGTCCTGTCCAATCGTATAAGCGCCATGCCGCCTCATGTCCAGCAGTCCATCCGCACCGTCTCGCCCCATGCCGGTCAGGATGATACCTACCATGCGGCAACGCACGCTCTGTGCCACCGAGTGGAACAACACATCCACGGATGGACAGTGTCCGCTTACCTTTTCCCCAAGCTGGCAGGCCACCGTGTAGCGGCTCCCTGTCCTGACGACACGCATCTGTTTATCCCCGGGCGCAATCAATACTCGGCCGCGTTCGATACCGTCCCCGTTTTCCGCCTCCTTTACCTTCATCGCACATATTTTGTCCAAGCGTTCGGCATACATTTTTGTAAAGCCCGGCGGCATATGCTGCACCACTACAATCCCCGGCGTATCGGCCGGCAGACGCTTGAGCACCTCAAGCGTTGCTTCGGTCCCACCCGTGGATGCTCCAATTGCAATAACCGTCTCTTTTACGCCCTGTGCCGTAAGCGGCAACCGGCCCGCAGTCGGCACCGCAGCCGGTCGGCTGCGGCGTATCCGCGCACAGGAAGCCACAACAATTTTATTGGCAAGCGCCTCTATAAAACGCTGGTTCGCCCCGACCGTTTCCGGCTTCCGAACGAAATCAACCGCTCCGACCGCCATCGCATCAAATACGCGCAGGTTCAGGGAGGACACCAGAATGATTGGGACCGGATACTGTGGCAGCAGGCTTTTTACAAAGTCAATCCCATTCATACCCGGCATCTCCACATCCAGCGTCATCACATCCGGCCGGAGCAGCGGCAGCTTCGCCCGCGCCTCCACCGCATTCCCCGCCTCCCCGACTATCTCCATGTTGCTATAAGCAGACAGGCCATCCCGTATAACGCGCCGGGCCAGAATAGAGTCGTCGACAACCATTACCCGTATCTTTTTTATGCTCTGCATTGCAGCGTTCCTCCTTTCACCGCCGTCACTCCCTGCGGAATGTCGCTGGGCGGAGCATTCGGTACGGGCTGTTTTTGCTGATATTCTCTGAATGGCCAATCAACAGGTAGCCCCCCTGATTGGTCGCATGATAGAAGCGTTGCACAAGCGCGTCCTTTGTTTCCTGATCGAAATAAATCATGACATTCCGACAGAAAATAACGTCAAACTTGATTCGGAAGTGAATTGGCTCCATCAGATTGAACACACGGAAGATAACATTATGCCGGATCTCCGGCGTAACTGTGTACAAACCGCTCCCGTCCGTCCGTTTCCGAAAATAGCGCCGGCTCCATTCCGGCGGGATGTCGGTCGGCATCTCATAAGACGGGTCCGCCGCCTCGCTCAAAACACGCGGTGAAATATCCGTCGCCAGCACACGTGTATCCCACAGCCCCGCCTGCGGTCCCAGAAAATCCTTGATGCACATGGAAATGGTATACGGCTCCTCTCCCGTCGAACATCCCGCACTCCATATGGACAGCACCTTTTTCCGTTCATTCCTTTTGATGAGATCCGGCAATATCACCTCGTTAAAAAACGCAAAGTGTTCCTTTTCGCGCATAAAATAAGTATAATTGGTCGTGAGCTTGTTCAGGATAAACTCAACCTGCGCCGCATCCTTTCCTGACAGCAGCTCATCGACAAACTTTGTAAAATCCGTGTACCCTTTTGCCTGCAGGGCCGCGGACAGGCGGCTGTTAATCAGCAGCCGCTTCTGTGAAAGATTGATCCCATAGCGGTCGCGCATAAACGTTACCAGCCGCTGAAAATCTGCATCTGACAGCTGCAGCATAATATCGACTACCTCTTAGCAATAGTTTTAACATAATCCACGGTCATAGAAGTGCTCTGCTTATTCGGCCAGCAGAAGCTCGCAGTCCAGCACCAGCATGGTACCCGTCCCATCCGGCATGGTCGTCATACCCGAAACATATTTCTGTGCATTATGCGCCGGTACCGGCAGAATGGTATCCACTGGGATATCAATGATTTGGCAGACCGTATCAACCAGTATGCCGATCGGCATTTCATTCAGGTTCAGTACGATGATGCAGTCATTGTCTCTCGGTTCAACAGACAGGCGGAGCCGCATATCCATCAGCGGAATTGTCTGTCCACGCAGGTTGATAATGCCGCGCACATAGGCTGGCACCATAGGCACCTGTGTGATCACATGGTTTGTGATAATCTCCACCACATTTTCTGCCTCCACACCAAACAGCAGGTTATCCGTTCGGAACGTCAGGAATTTACGGGTCGCGATTTCTGCCGTGCTGTCCTCTGCAGACCCAGATGCCTCCCGCTGCATCTCCTCGGTTGCAAACATCATATTTTCATCAGACATTGCATTCTCTCCTTTTATGCTATCCCTGTCAATATCCTGCGCTGCCGCTGATAAAATCCATCAGATTGGTTACATCCAAAATCAGGCTGATATTGCCGTCGCCTAAAATGGTGCAGCCAGCGATCCCCGCATCCTTTATTTTAAAATTGTTCAGGTACGACGGAAGCGGCTTGATGACGACCTGCTGCTTGCCCAGCAGCTCATCCACGAACAGGCAGCACGAGCTCTCACTGCTCTCCACCCATACAAGGATTCCGTCATTGATGGAGGTCGACTGCGGCTCTATCCCGTAAACATTGTACAAGCGTACCACGGGATAGAACTCCTCCATTTTGTTGATGATCTCACCTTGCATCGCATCATGAATAATATCCTTCTCCGTCACCTTAAAGGACTGCCTTATATTCTGGATCGGGATGGTAAAGATGGATTCGCCAACCCGCACCTCCATACCGTCCATAATCGCGGTAGTGAGCGGGATTTTGAGAGTCGTACAGCTCCCTTTCCCCTTTTCACTGGTCATCGTTACCACACCGCCGACCGTTTCTACATTCTTTTTGACGACATCCATACCAACGCCGCGGCCGGAGAATTCCGTTACCTCCTGATTGGTCGAAAAGCCCGGCATCATCAGGAAGTTCATGATCTCGCGCTGGTTGTATTCCACATCAGGGCTGGCAAGCCCCTGCCGGAGCGCTTTACGCAGCACAGCATCACAATCTACACCCATCCCGTCATCCTCGATTTTAATGATGACTTCGCTTCCCGTATTTTGAGCGGACAGTGTAATTTCCCCCACAGGATTCTTGCCTGCGTCAATCCGCATCTGCTCGTCCGGCTCGATGCCGTGATCCATGGAATTGCGCACGATATGCATAATAGGGTCGCTGATCGCATCTACGATCGTCTTGTCGATCTCCGTATCCTCCCCGATGATGCTGAGCTGCGCCTTACGGCCCAGCTTCTGCCCCATGTCTCTGACAATCCGGCGCATTTTCTGGAACGTCCCCGATACTGGAACCATGCGCAGCGACATCGAGATATCCTGCAGCTCATCTGTCAGCTTGCGCAGCTGGCGGGCGGATTTATAGAAGTTATCCAGTTTGGCATCCTCGATCCCGCGCAGGTCCGGCGACGCGGTCACCATTGTCTCCGTAATTACGATTTCTCCCACCACGGCCATCAGCTGATCCAGCTTGGACAGATTGACACTGATCAGGCTTTGCTTGATCTGGTGTCCACTGCCCTTGCCGGACGTTGCTTCGGCCCCCGCCGCAGGCGCGGCTTTTTGTGGCTCTGTCTGTCCGGTGGCTTCCGGCGCAGGTTCCTGCTTCTCGTCCCTCTGCGCCTCGGGCGCGGGAGCTGCGTCGATTTCCTGATAGGTTTTCACAAAGCCCAGGTCAGAGATAAGCGGGATGGCCGCCTTACGCTCATTCTCCGCTGCGAAATACATTGTAAAGCCGTTTTCCGCGATCTCCGGCGAACGAGCCGTATTGCTTTCCAGATCCTCCGGTTGGTAAAGGAACTGCGTTCCGCTGTCCCGAACATCACTTACGATCATGAACGCACGCAGGTTCTCCATCCCACAGCCCTCATCCAGAAAGACCCGCAGCGCAAACGGATAGCCGGCCGGCGCGTTTTCCACTGTAGCCGTGCGGCATCCCTGCGCCGCAGCTTGGTCCGCCGAGGGTGCTTCCCCACTGCTCCCAGCAACCTGTCCATCATTTTTAATTTTGTCGATAAACATGTTAATTGTTTCAACAAAGCGGTCGATATTTGTAGAAAGGGGTTCCCCCTTTTCGATTTTACCGATCTCATCACGAAAATAGTCGATCGATCGGAACAGCAGGTCGAACAGCTTCGGCCGATCCTGTTCCGGAACAATATCCATCGTATTTTCCCGAATCAGGTAAAACAGATCCTCAATCCGGTGTGCAATGGTCATCAAAGGCTCATACTCCATCATTGCCGCCGAGCCTTTCAGCGTATGCATAATGCGGAAGATCTCGTTTACATCATCCTGTGATAGCGTATCCGCCTGCTCTGCGGCAAGCATAATATTATCGAGCTGCTCAAGCAATGTATTTGTTTCATACAAATACATTTCCAGAACGCTGTCGCCACTGTTCGCCATAAATCCCATGCCATCCTTTCCGAATTACAATAACAGTAGTTATATTCATAAATCGACCGGATATGGCACGCAATTAATAGATTGGATAAATTTTTCTACGGATGAACGGAGTGTAGCTCTATGCCAAACATCACCAGTGTGACCAACCCTGTCCCTGGGCAGGAGAACAATACCAGCTATCGTTCTCCTATCACACCGAACGATACACAGGTCAAAAACATACCTGATCCATCGCGCATCAGCCGCGCCGACCAGCGTACCGATCGGCAGGATACGGCCGGTTCTGGGCTGACGCGGCGCTATGATTCCTATTTCCAGGCGTTTTTGCAGGATCTTCGCGCTTTCGGCTCGGTTTCCGATAGTATCTACCAGCTTCTGGCCAGCGGTCTGAGTGCGTCTGGAGCCGAAACGGCCGAGGTCAGTGCAGCGCTGGTACGCATTATACAGGCCTTACAGCTCAATCCGGAGCAGCTTCTCGCCCTGCTGAAAGGTCAGTTTTCCTCTGGGCAGCGCTTCCGCGGACCGCTTTTCGATGTTTTACGCAAGGCGCTCCAGTCCAATCCCTCCTCTGCTATGAAGGAGGATATTGCCCAGTTTCTGCGGAAGTTCAGCGCTTTCGCCTCCACGGAGCATATCGAGCGCAGCCTGACGCGCACCATCCGCCAAATGTCCTGGTTCATGCCGAAACGCTTCAGCAGCACACTGGACGGACAACTGGCGCAGCTTGACGCCTTGCTGGCTCATGGCGACCGCGCCGGTGCACTCTCCCTGCTCCAGAACACGGTTCTCCCCTATATGTCGGACTATGTTTCCCAAATGCACGATCGTGGCATCGCCCGCAGCCTTTTGAGCATGCTGCTCCCCACCATCGCGCAGTATGAAAACGGTTCCCCGCAAAATGTACTGCAGTCTTTCTACCAGCTTTTCAGCTACACACCGGTCAAAAAGGCGTTCGGCGAAATGAGCCAGGAGGATATCCTGCAAATGCTGCGCGCGCATACCGTTCCGCCGGATGAAGCAACCGCCACGCTTTTGGATCAGCTTACCTCCCTTGCTTCCCGCGCCATACGGGGAGAGGGCAGCACGACGCAGCAACAGGCCATGCAGGAACTGATGCGTTCGGTGCTTGTCAACCAAAGTGTTTTTATGCCGCTCGCCCATGCCATTCTTCCTGCCGCCATGGACGGACGTGCGATGTTCTCCGAGCTATGGGTTGACGCAGATGCCGAAAAGCAGTCAGGTGCGGCAGGTTCCCCGACCGCCCCCATGCGTCTGCTGCTCAAGTTTGACATACAGGATCTCGGCGGCTTCGATCTCCTTCTTACTTATCAGGACGATTCGGTCGGTGCAGAGCTCTTCTGCCCACCGCACCTGACGCCTTTTACCGGTGTTTTTGAGGCCAAACTGGCTAAAATGGCAGAAAGCGCTGGGCTAAATCCGGGGGCGATCCGCGCCTCCCCCTCTGCGCAGCGTGTTACACTGACCCAGGCGTTCCCCAAGATACTCGAAAGGATGAACAGCGTTAATGTCACAATATGATCAAAGCCGCAAGGCTGTCGCCCTGCAGTATGAAAATGGGGCGCCCGCTCCGGTCGTGGTTGCTTCCGGCATGGGCTACCTTGCGGAACGCATGGTCGAGATAGCCTCTGAAAACGGCGTGCCTGTTTATGAGGACTCCTCCCTTGCCACCATGCTTTCCCAACTTGCCCTCGGTCAGGCCATCCCTGAATCGCTTTACCAGTTTATCGTTGATATTTATGTTTACTTCCTGCATTTTGATCCGGAGGCGCCGGAAAAGCCCCGTGTACCCGCAACAAATACCGGACCGTCCAAAGGGGGAGACGTATAATGCATCATCCACAGCCGGAAAAACGCTTCGTCATCCTCAGCGATGATCAGAAAACACTGGCCAGTGCTATCCTTATGGAACAGAAAGGACAGCAAAAGGTTTTCGAGCTGACCTCCAAGCCAATCTGTGATTTGTCCGCACTTCCCGCCATCAACATTCTCAGCATCAATTCCGAAAACTTCATGGCATGGCGCGGCAGAGTCGCTGGGATACAAAACACCTGTCTTTATTTTGTGGCTGAGGAGCATATTGGTCCGCATTTGCGCAGGCACCTTCGCATCCCGATCATGCTCCGCACCTACTTGTACCCGCTTTCGGGTGATTCAGCCCGTCTGCCCGTCATCACGCACGACGTAAGCTGCGGCGGGATATCCCTGTACGCCAGCCGACCGCTCGCGCCCGGCTTCCGTTTTGAAATCGCAATTCCGTTTTCTTCCCCGCCCCTGTTGCTGAGCGCACAGGTGATCCGTGTCATTTCCGAGGAGCAGCAATTATATGCCTGCGCTTTTTCCGACCTTCTCCCCCAAGAAGAGGCTCTATTGCAGGAGGGTATTTTTGAATACGACCTGCACCACAAAATCAAAACCGTCCATTAGACTTTCCTATCAAACGCAGAGGTGTTAACGCAAATGAGTCATTTCCTATCACATGTGATCCACAGCGCCAAACGGGTGTGCGCGCTGTCCTTATGCACAGCCCTCCTGTTCGGCATGCTGCCGTTAACCGTACCGTCCGCACAGGCCGCGTGGGAGGATGCCTACCTGAGCAGGCTGGTATCCTGGAATATTATGCGCGGCGACCAGAACGGCAATCTGGAACCTGGCCGCGCTATTACGCGCGCTGAATTTGCCAGCATGCTGAACCGCACGTTCGGCTATCATAAAACCGGCGCGCAGCCGTTCCGCGACGTACGAACAGGCGACTGGTTTTATGACGATATCAGCATTGCCTATACCGCCGGTTATTTTAAAGGCACTTCCAATTCCACAGCCTCGCCGGACGACACGCTGACCCGCGAGGAGGCCGCGACCATGCTCTGCCGCAACCTGATGCTGCAGCCGCAGTCCGGCGAGGACCTGTCGTTTACCGACAGCCGCAAGGCCAGCAGCTGGAGCCGCGGCTATATTAAGGCCGCAGCTGAAAAGGGTATTCTGACCGGCGACCCTGAAGGAACGTTCCGGCCGCTCGACCGCATCACGCGCGGCGAGGTTGCCACCATGCTGGTCCGCGTCATCGGCACGCCGATCCAGTCCGCCGGTACTTATTCCAACAGCGTTTCCGGCAATCTGATGGTTTCCACCTCCGGTGTAACACTGGAAAACATGACCGTCACCGGCGATCTTTATATCACCCCTGGCGTAGGCCTTGGCTATGTCACGCTCAACAATGTCACAGTTTACGGGCAGATCATCGCCAGCGGCGCAGGTGAAAGCAATAAGGGCGACGCGAGCATCATCCTGAAAAACTGCACCGCCCCTGAAATGATCGTCGACAGCCCGACTAACCAGTATGTCACAATCCGAACGGTTGGCAACACAGATATCGACAGGGTCTACATCCGAACCAATACTTATCTGGAGGGAAAATCGACCGGCCGCCACGGCTTTGATTATGTCGAGGTGGACGGCGAGGAGGGTACGCAGCTCGATCTGGCCGGAAATATGCATGAGGTCGTGACCATGTCGCCCAAATCGACCATCAATGTTGGCAGCGGCACAGTGGAAAAGCTGACCGTGGATGAAAACGCGGTCGACTCCAAAGTAACGATCGCACAGGGCGCTGTTGTGGAGCAGCTGAACCTGGATACCGGAACTACTGTAACCGGCAAGGGCGACATCGGCACCCTGTACGTCAATGCACCGGGCTGTACGGTGGAAATGCTGCCCGATGTCATCATCATCCGTCCCGGCATCACCGCCAATATCGACGGCATCACCATGGACAGCACAATGGCGGATCAAATGTCAGACAAGCCGCGCATCCTGAGCGGCTATCCCCGTCTGTCAGATGTTGCCCCCAACCAGGCCGAGGCCTCCTTTATGACGAACAAGCCCGGCACGCTGTACTGGGCTGTCCGCCTGAGCGGCGACGGTGCTTTTGATGCCAACGACCTGATCAAGCCGCCTTCCTATGGGGGGAAAATTGTAAAAAGCGGTAACCTGTCCGTCAAGGATGCAAACGATGCGCTTTCACAGAAAATCACCGGCCTGCAGCCTGGGGCCTCCTATGTCCTTTCTGCTGTACTGGTGGATGCACGCGACGACCGCAGCACGGTCAAGAGTGTGTATTTTACCACGCCAGACAACAGCAAGCCCAATTTTGCCTCCGGCTATCCCAGAACCAGTACGATTGAGGACACCTATGTTACCTTTGACGTAGCGGCAACAAAAACCTGCACTCTTTACTGGGCCATCTACAAAAAGGGGATGCCCGCCCCCACCGCAAATGATTTTAAGGATGGCTCGCTCAGCGGCGCCATCTCCTCTGGAAAGGGCAAGCTGATCCGCAGCGAGGAAGACAACATCCTGATGGGCAACAAGGATAAGTACGCCAGGGACGCGCTTGCCGAGGTAACCGAGTATGACGCATACTTCTTCCTGACCGATACCGTTAACGATTCGGCGGTCAAAAAAATATCGGTAAAAACCGCCGACCGCACGCCCCCTGTATTCCGCACCAACTATCCCCGAATCAGTAAAATCGACGCCAAGGCGCTGACCGGCGAATCCATGATCAATGAAGACGGTAAGGTGTACTGGGCGATCGTAAAGCACGGTACGGAAAATTATCCGCAGTCTAACCCCGATCTGGACGAGGAGGCGCAGGCGCTCGACAAAAAGCTACAGATTAAGGGTGGCATGTATGCGCTCAAAAGCGGCTCGTTCAACGCGAAGCAGGACGCGGTCGCTTCCTTCAACATGAGCGGCCTTGACGCGGAAACCGCCTACGATATCTACTTTGTCGCTGAGGATACGGCGGGCAATCTGTCTGAAATCGCGACTATCCTGAACGCGAAAACGCTGGACAGCAGCGCGCCGGAGCTGGTTGAGCTGCGCTTCTCTCAGGCCAATGACGAGGACATCCCGCTGGCCAATACCGACGTCACCCTTGTATTCAGCGAGGACATTTACAGCCGCGAGACACAAATGTCCCTGTCCGAAATGTTTGCCTCCGGCAAAAACGACTTTACGCTTGCCGGCGATAAAGACCAGACCCCGATCAAGTGGGTAGATATTATCCGGGGAATGTTTACATTCAACAACATGGATAATCCCACCGACCAGCGCAAGCAGGAGCTTGAGCTCGGTCCAGACGGACGTCAGAATATAACGGTCAAGCTGAACGAGGAAGGGCAGACCGAGGTCACCTTTGCCAACGCTGCACTGAAGCTGCAGAGCGGCGCGACCTACCAGTTTGTACTGAACAACATCACGGATTCCTCTAACAATGTCCTGCCGGCCAACACCAAGTCCCAGGAATTCCGTGTCCTGGATGCGCAGGTGGACTTTAATAAATTGCAGTATACCGCCGCGGATGTCGACGGTTTTAATCCCGCCGGCATTGAAGCTTCGTTCTCCATGGTCCCCTATGCCAATTCCACAGAAAATGTACCCGATGGAACAAAATACGACCTGCTGATCGCCTCGGATACCACGATTTCGTTCAAGCTGTACCGCCGTGACCTTTCAGCTGAAAAGCCCGCTTGGGAAATCGTAACGGATACGGTCGGCACGCCGGTAGAATTCACCATCAATAAAACACCCGATGAAAAGTGGACAGCGGCCAGCCTGAACCGCGCCGAGGGTCTTGAGCCTACTGACTATCCGCAGCTCAATCAATTGGTCCAGGGATATGAATACGCAGTCGAATTTACGTCCATCAATCTGGACAGGGATCGTAACAAGTGGGATGCGACCGTTAACCTGTATATGTACTGCGTTGCAGGCAGTCCCAACGAACTACAAAACCTGACTTCCGGTGGAATCGTCGAGCAGTCCTTCTGGGACAGCTATGTGATCCAACAGAAGAAGCTGGCCTCGATCGGCAACCCATCCGATTTCACAATTGATGTGCGCCGCGTCAACCAGAACGCGCCCCAGTTCATGCAGGGGTATCCCCGTGTGGCTCCCGGTGATTCCCTGACACGCGTCGATTACATGCTCGACCGCGAGGCGGACGTATATTACGTTGTCGCCCCTGTCAACCGTCTGGAGCCTGATCTGGATGATCCTGGTCTTATTATAGATATCGGCCAATTTAAGGACGACGGCGACGCCGAGGCTGCCTTACCGGAGCCCGGTAAGCGGAAGGAGCAGGGTATCAGAACCCCCACCACCCAGAATATCATGAGCCCATCCAATTACACCCCGGCCAATGGGTATCAAACCGGCAAGGTTCGTTACGGCGGTACAGGCCAGGGCAGCTTTACCGTTGAGGACCTCCAGCCCAATCAGGAGTACTATATCTATTTTGTTCTGAAAGGCTCGTATAAGGATCCCTCCCCTGTTTGGTGCTACAAATTCAACACCAGCGATGTGGTTCCGCCTGTGCTGACCGCCAATTCCACCGGTGATGGTCAGGCAACCTTTTCCATCAAGCCCGCTGCCGGACAAACCAGCGTCGAAGCGGAAGTGCATTGGCTTCTCTATCCGCAGGCAACACAGAGCGGCTATCCGCCCCTGTTTTCAACCCAAATCAATGGCAAAACTGCTCTGGAAATGATGGAGAGCGATGCGTTCGACAAGTGGTCCTCTGATACGTCAATTGGCGGCTATAAAGACTCCACCGCTTTCAAGGAAGCCTTGTGGGAAATCATGCAGGGCGGCAGCGACGCCTCCCCCGCACCTGACCAAAACGGCGCGGAGCGGAATTTCAGCGGCACCGAAACCGTGATCGACAAAGATCAGCTGCAAAACGAACCGACAAAATATCTGTTCATCGTCGCTGCAAAGAATGAGCTGGGCGGCCTGCCCGTGTTCCGCGTGGTAAAAAATATACAGAAGGTGAACCGCAGCGGCCCACTGGTAAAATCAATGAACACGACCTCCACCTACAGCAACAATAAGCATTGGTATAACGGAACAGTTACCATCAACTTCGACACCGAGCTTTATGTATTCGATGACAGTATGAGTACACCGGAGGCCTACATTCCCACAGTCGGTAAAAACAGTGACCTTTTCCCTGATTCCGTAGAATATGTGAAGCTGTCGAACCTGAACCCCACCCGTTCATTGGGCGTCAAGTTCAATAACTTTGTTGTAGGCGACTCCTTCACGATCACGCCGACAGACGGAAAAGGGAATGGCGGCTACTTCTCCAATAAGTCCGGCTACATGCGAACCGACGGTTCCATCACCTTTACCCTGCAATATAAAAGGGATTCTGACGGGAACCCCATTGAAGAAGACGGCGCCAACAAGGTGGAATTCGTTCTTTCTGATGGAACCACCTCGGAAACAGCCCCATAATACACAGCAAAAAGGAAGCCTTTCGGCTTCCTTTTTGTTTTACCCCGCTCGCGGTCTCTTAACACAATGCCAAGCTCTGCCGATATGTTATATATATTAGTTTTTCCGTGTATAAAGGAGGGGGTAGCTATGCAGGCTCCCTGGGAATACTTCGAGCATTTCAGCGACCTTGTCTATGTCAGCGATATCGATACGCACGAGCTGGTCTACCTCAACCGTCATGCACGGGAGCTGTATGGCTTTCCTTCAGAAGCGGACTATAAGGGGCATCCCTGCTACGAGGTCATGCAGCATGCACACGAGCCCTGTACGTTCTGTACATGCAGGGCGCTTTTGGAAAGCGGGGCCGCCGAATGGGTATACCGTAATCCCGTCACCGCACATACGTTCCGCATCAAGGACAGCCTGATCGAATACAGCGGCTGCCGTTATCATGTCACGCTGGCCATCAATATGGACAGAAGCGAGCTGGAGACCTATCGCTTCAATTCGTTCGTTCATTACGAAGCGTTCGTAAATGAGTGCCTGATTTTTGCTTTCGCGGCCTCGGATGAGCCGGATGAATCCCTGAACCTGATGCTGCAGTATATTGGACAGCAGCAGGCCGATCTGCAGCTTTCCATTTACGAACGCGTACCGGCCGAACACCGATTTCAGAGCACTTACTGCTGGCCTCCCTCCTCTGCGGGTACTAAGATACTCCCTTTTGATTTGGAGCAGTACCTCTCACAACAGTATCCCGGCCGTGACAGCACCGAGCCTCTGGTTCTTTCCAGTGGTCAGGAGCTGCAAAGGCATCTTCCCGTTTTCTGTGACCAGGCTTCCGCTGGGGGTGATCAGTCCCTTCTCCTTGTTCCACTGTTGCTGGAGGGCCGCATCAGCGGCTACCTGCGTCTGGACAACGCACCGCCGCAACAACTCCGCTATCTTTCCGATATCTGCAAGGTGCTGTCCCCTTTCATCACCACGACCATGCAGCGGCGAGATCTGCTGCATTATTTCAAGAACTCCAGCATGTACGACCAGATGACCGGTGCCCTGAATCGCCGCGCACTAAAAGACCATATCCGCAGGGAATGTCCACTGCATTCAATCGGCCTCGTCTACTGCGACCTGATCGGACTGAAAAGCATTAACGATCTGCTCGGTCATAACAGCGGCGACGAACTGATTGTACGTATTTTTCATATTCTGCAGAAAGCGTTCCCCACCCAGCCGGTCTACCGTATGGGCGGTGATGAATTCCTGGTCTTATGCGATAATACGCCGCAGCCGGACTTTGAACAAAGCGTCGCCCAGTTGCGGGTGTTCTTGGCTGAAAGCAATTGCGAGCTGTCTATCGGCAGCCTGTGGACAGCGGATACCAGCCAGGATATCCGCACCCTGATACAGAAAGCGGACGATCTGATGTATCAGGATAAGCGGAAATACTATAGCCGCATCGACCTCGCAACCGGCCAGACGCGCCATTCCACGCTGCGCGGCAGCGCTATGCCGCCTGCCTGCTTCTCCTCCAGGGAAACCGCGTTCCAAAACTTCCTGAGCAACTATTTTTTTGATCCCGAGGTCTTTTTCCAGTCCGTCGCCATGGCAGATACCACCTTTTACCTCTATTGTGGTGATATGCAGAAAAATGTCTATTTTATTTCCGATAACCTGAAAGACGAATTCAATTTTACAGACAATCTTGTGTATAATTTTGTCGACCTGTTGGAGCAGCGGATTTATAAGCCGGATCAGGCGCTTCATATAGCCGATTTGCAGGATATGATTGAAAAGAAACGCAAGATCCATACGATCCGCTACCGTATTTACAACAAGGCGGGGCAGTTGCTGTGGATCCATTGCCGCGGCATTATGAAGTGGGACGCGGAAATGGCCCGCCCGCTCTTCTTTTCCGGTAGCATGGTCTGCCTGAAAAACGAAGACGCCGTTGATTCGACCACTGGGCTTCTCAATTTGTCCTCGGCAGAAGAGGAGCTGTCTGCTATCTGCAGCGTTTCCCGCTCCCCCCTGCTCCTGCTCAGCTTTGCGTTCCAGCCGCTTGACGATATCAACCTTGCTTTCGGCCGCGAAACGGGAGACGCTGTCCTGCGTGAGATTGGCTGCCAGTTGGAAATACAGATGGGTACGTTCTTCCGTTTTTTTCGCCTGAGTGACAACCATTTCCTCGCTTTCTCCCATAAAAACCTGAAGCCTGCGCTTCCGGTCCAGCGGATACGCAATATCATGCTGGATGCCTGTGCCAAATACGGAATCCATATGATGTATCCCTGCGCGGCAGGCGTGCTGCATTACCCTGAGGACGGGGCCACCGCGCAGGAGCTGATTGACAACGCCATCGTGGTCGCAAATGTTTCGGCTGGCTTCCCCTCGCTGGATTATCTGAAATTTTCTCCCCATATGATACAAAATCGGAGAGAACAAAGCAGTCTCGGTTTTACCCTCAATTACAGTGTCAACCACGGCTTTGAAGGCTTCCATATCGTTGTCCAGCCGCAGGTTGAAGCCGCTACGCAACAGATATTCGGCGGCGAGGTCCTGCTCCGCTGGAGCATGCATGGGCAAAATGTTTCGCTTTCCCAGTGCATCGCCACACTGGAACAGCAGGGTGTGATTGTTCCTGTCGGCAAATGGGTCATCACCCAGACCGCGCGTGCGGCACAGCATATTCTTTCCCTTCGGCCGGACTTTCGCTTTTCCATCAACATCAGCTACCTTCAGCTTCTGGATGACGGCTTGTTCCCTCATATCCGGCAGACGCTTCAACAGTTCCATATCCCAGCCCACAACCTGCTGATAGAGCTTACGGAAACCCATCATGACAGTGCGCCGGAGCGACTGGAAGCCTTTATCCGGCAGTGCAAGGAAATAGGCATTTCCTTTGTTCTGGACGACTTTGGCACAGCTTATTCCAACCTTTCCCTGCTTCTACAGCATCCGGCCGACCTGATCAAATTGGATCAAACGCTGATCCACGGGATCACCTCCTCCAAGCAGAAACTGGACTTTATCGCAAGCATTATCTATTCCTGCCACCGTTTTGGCAAAC
>NZ_JAOQJE010000011.1:50403-59166 GCF_025567315.1 Agathobaculum ammoniilyticum | reverse complement strand
ACTCATCATCGCATTCCGCCTTTTGCTGTCCAACACAACATATTTGGAGGGCAGGTTTGTCAATGCCAGCGCTTTCATATCTGCAACACAGCGAGCACAGCGGCATTGCAGCATATGTTCTACATAGTATGCTGCTTCCTCCTCCACCAGCTCCTGCAGAACGTTAATGTATTGGACATCCTTTTCCCCATGCGGTGTTACAAAGGCCTGTTCTTCCTTTGCGCCTTGTGATGGAAAGCATATCTTTTTCTGCTCCGCTGGTTCCGGTTCCGTTGACGGCATATTGTCGACTGCTTTTTCATCCGGAGGCGCCTCCTCCTCCGCTGTTTGCGCCGGTATTGCGTTCACCTCTGCTTCCAGCGCCTGTAACAGACCTGTGCGTATCTCGTCCGACAATGCCTTTTCCCGATCCTTTGTGGTCTGCACGATAGGGACAACCGGCAGCGGTGCGGATTGTGCCATGCGCTCCGGCACAGCTGACGCTTGCTGATCCGGCTCATCCTGGTCCTCTATTTTCTTCTGTACAGCCGGCTTGCGAGGGACCGTAGCTTTCCTTGCGGCCTTGCGCTTCACCGCTTTTTTCTCTTCCTGCGTTACGTCAGCCGGCTGCCGTACCTCCTCTGTGTTTTGCTCCGGCGTTTCACCCCCCTGCTGCGTGATCAGGTTCAGCACGCGCGCCGTTTTACTGCTGCGCTTTTCCGCCATGTTTTTTCCCCTTTCCCACGTTACTGCTCCACCGAGCCTTCCTGCAGTATTTCTTCAACAAGCGCAACAAAATCCATTGCAGGCTTGGAGTGCGGCGCATAGGTCACAACACTTTTCCCATGTGCGGGTGATTCCGCCACAAGCACACCCTGCCTTATTTTTGTTTCAAACACCTTGGTATCAAGCTGCTCTGCGATCTGCCGTGACAGATCCAGCACATCCCTGTTCAGGTTGAGCCGTGCATTGAATTTATTGAGCAGAATACCGATGACCTTCAGACGCGGGTTATAGTATTGCCTCACCGTTTCGATTGTTTCCTTGATCTGGGTTACGCCAAGCAGGCTGAGAATCTCAGGTGCCATCGGGATGATCAGCTTGTCCGCTGTCACATAAGCATTCACTGTCAACAGGTTCAGTGCAGGCGGCGTATCAATAATGATATAGTCGTAATCCGCCGACAGCGCGGACAGCTCGGTCTTGAGCAGGTACTCCCGCCCTGGCTTGTTGCACTCCAATTCCACACCGGACAACAGGATATTTGCCGCGAGCATGTCCCCATACTCCGTAGCACATAACGCCTGCTCGACCGGTATCTGTTTTTTAAACACCTCATACAGGGTATGTACATTATCAATATCTATACCGAGGCTGAAGCCGAGATTGCCCTGCGGGTCCAGATCGACGCCAAGAACTTTCTTCCCCTTTTCCGCCAGTGTAGCAATCAGCGCTGCGGCGGTCGTTGTTTTGCCAACGCCGCCCTTCTGATTGGTGACCGCAATTATCTCCGCCAATAAAATCACTCCTTTGTCTTTAAAAAAAAGCTTTCCGCCCTTAATTTTAGTATACTATACGTCGAGATAAAAATATAGGGATTTTTATTTTTTTCTGCATGATCCTGTTCACTGTATTATCACCCCGTATCATGGGGAAAGGAGTGTTTTTATGGCAGTAAGCAGTGTAGGCGGCAGCAGCGCCTCCAGCCTTTATGGCAGCCGCAATGTGCTGAGCGGACTTGCCAGCGGCATGGATACTGAAGCCATGATCGAAAACATGGTCATGGGCACAAAAAACAAAATCACAGCGCAGCAACAGAAACAGCAAAAGCTGCTGTGGAAGCAGGAAGCGTACCGCAGTATCAGCGATCAATTGGTGCAGCTTTCCACCAAATATACCTCGTACACCTCCTCAACCAATCTGATGAGTGCGAATTTCTTCAAGCCGAGTATTATCACTACAGCCGGTAAATATAAGGACTTAATTTCAGCTTCCGGCAGTACAACAAGCGATATTGTGATCCAGCGTGTCAGCCAGCTTGCAAAATCAGAAACCATCACCTTTTCCGGCTTGAGTGGTATTGACAACACCCAAAGCATTGACGCCTCCAAGGGCGTGGACTTGAAAGGTGATGTGAACGTAAGTAATCTGGCCGGAAAGCAGTTATCCTTTAAATATGGCAACAAATCCTTTTCCATTACATTTGACAGCGATCGTGAATACAAAAGCGTTGAAGATGTCGCTGATGAAATTAACCGGCAGCTTTCAAACGCCTCTGTCTCGCTTAGCGATGGCACCAGTATAAAAATGGACAGCAAGGTCAAGGCCGAGGTCGTCGATGGAAAAATTTCGTTCCAGTTTACCAACTCCAGCGAAACCAACACCCTCGAGCTGCTGGGCAGTTCCTCTCAGGAAGTGCTGACAGCGTTGCATCTGTCCGGCGGAAGCAAGCTGACGGCAACCGATAAAATCGAATCCTCCTCTGCAGTGGAAGCGACGGATCTGGCCACCAGCAAACCCGCCGGTGAGGTTTTAGCCGGTTCTTCCATGAAATTTACTTTCAATGGCACCACGGCAACAATCACGATGCCGGAAAAGGATTCTGCAGAATACAAGGCAATCTTCGAGTCCTCTGACCCCAATTCCGCTATGCAAAACTATCTGCAAACGCAGCTGGATCAGGCGTTCGGCTACGGTAGGGTTACGGTTTCCAACACCGCCTCAGATGGCACGTTCCAGCCCTCTTTCTCTGTTAAGGGTGACAGCGATACGCTTTCTATCGACTCCGGCACGCTCCATGTGGTTGGCAAGGGCGGCATTTTCGGTATCGACCGAGGCGCATCCAACCGTGTCAATACGAGCAAAACTCTGGGCGACCTGTATGGTACCGATTCGATAGAGCAGGACGGAAAGAAAATCACCATCATTAAGGGTATGACTGCTATTACCGGCCCTGATGGGAAAATCAAGACCGATGAAAGTGGAAACGCCCTGTATTCCTTTGAAATCAACGGTGTAAAGATCGGGGAATTCAGCGCAAACGACAGCATCAGTACGTTGACCAGCGCAATCAACAGCAAGCCCGAGGCCGGCGTCAAGCTCAGTTATTCCAAAACCTCTAACCAGTTTGTATTTTCCTCCACGCACGGTGGTACCGGCGGCCGCGTTTCCATTAGCGAAACCACCTCGGATGGGGCGGATAATCTTGCCGCCCGTTTATTTGGCACCGTCGAATACAGTGATGATGGCAGCACCGCAAAAATCCAGCGTTTGGACAAACAGGGGCAGTATGTCGACAGCGCTTCCTCCACCCGTATTCAGGGACAGGATGCAAAAATGACCGCGCTTATTAACGGTGTGGAACGGGAGCTGACCAGCGGCACTAATGCTTTCAACATAGACGGCTTTACCGTTACCGCCAGCGGCACCTTTGACGCGGCTGCGGAAAATGATTCCGGTGTTTCGTTCAGCGCAAAGGTGGACAGCGATAAGATTGTCGACGCAATCAAGAGCTTTGTCGAGGATTACAACAAGGTCCTCTCGGAGATCAATGAGCAGTATTCCACCCAGCCCGATTACAATAAGAGCTACGAGCCGCTTACAGAAGATCAGAAGGCGGATATGAGCGATAAGGAGATTGAAGCCTTTGAGACAAAGGCCAAGCAGGGCCTGCTGTTCAATGACAGCGACCTTGGTTCGCTCTCCAGCAGTCTGCGCTTTCTCTTTTCCGGCTCTGATTTGTCCAAAATCGGTATCAATGTTTCCACAAACTATTCAGATAAGGGCAAAATCACACTCGACGAAACCAAACTGCGTTCCATCCTTGAAACCGATCCGGATGCCGTGGCAAGCGCGTTTTCCGACCCGATGGAGCAAAAGCAGGTTACCAACGCAGACGGTACAACCACTTGGGTGGATGACACCTCCTCGGGCGGCGCTATTTCCCGCCTGAAAGTTCAGCTTGACAAATATGCCGGTACCACCGGCGCGACCAAGGGCATCCTGATCGAAAAGGCAGGCTCTCAGTATTCCCCCCTCTCCCTGCTGAACAATACGATCCAGAACCAGCTCGAGGATATCACCGATATGATTGACACGCTTACCGATAAATTGAATGATCAGATCGATACCTACACCGCGAAGTTCAGCAGGCTGGAGGTTCTGATCAGCCAGATGAATTCCCAGAGCTCCTACCTTGCCAGCTTAGGTGGGAGCGGCTATTGACCGGAAGGATGAAAAGCCTATGGATATGCATGGCTACGAACAGTATAAGGCGCAGTCTGTCAATACGATGACACGCGGCGAGCTGCTGTTGCTGCTCTATGACGAATTGGTCAAGCGCCTTACGCGCGCCGAGCTTGCCATAGGCAAGCAGGATTATACGCTTTTCGAGGCATCCATCACGCGCTGTATCGAAATCCTCGAATATCTGGACGATACGCTTGACCCACAGTATCCCATCAGCCACGACCTGCATCGCCTGTATGATTTTTTCACATATGAGTTGACCCGCGTAAAGATCGGGCGCAACACCAGAATCCTGGCAGAGGTAAAGCCGCGGCTGACCGACCTGCGCGATACGTTCCGCGCCGCTCAGAAAGAAGGCGGCGTATGAACGCACAGGCCCAACAGCTCCTGACCCAGCTCCGCCGCAGGTATACCGCTTTAAGCGAAACGCTTGATCTCACCGTACAGCTCGGCGAATCGCTGGACCGCGGAGACCGCACCTCTTTCGGACTTCTGCTCACCATGCGTCAAGAGTCGATTCTGCGACTTCAAGCCTCAGATCAGGCCATACACACCTTGTGTGCGAGCCTATCCGACGATATGCAGCAAAAATGGCAGGCCCTTCTGGACGGGGGCCTGCCTGAAGATGAAGAGGGTCAACTGCTCGCGCGGCAGATGGCGCAAAACCGCCAGTTGCTGGATCGGCTCCTTCCACTCAACCAGCGGCTCGAACAGGGTCTCTCCACACGCGGCTAATCCTGCACTGATTTTGACAGGAACCACAGCGGCGCTCCTGCGCTGCGGCTGTCGCTCAGTTCGTCTATGATGGTCTGGGCATCCCACGCAGCCAGACTGCGCGCGCGGCTGTTGGGGTCAGCTACAAGGATCTTCCCCTCCACTGTTGTACCGCGCAGCAGGATAAAATGTCCACCGCTTGTAAAATGTCCGGCTTTCATCAGCGCCACCGCAATGCGGCCACCGGAAAGCTGAAGGCGAAGCTCGTCCGCACTAAGCGTCCCTGCCGGATCACATTCCAATCCGAAGGCATCTGCTACCCCCTGCACGATAGAATGGTAAGAACCGCTTTGGGGTGCCCAATAACCATGTACAGCGCACCACGCCGCCATTTTTTCCGGATCAGTTTTCGTTCCGGTCATGCTTTGCACAGCCATTGCCATAACCGTGGGGCCGCATCCATAGCTGCCGATCGGATCGTTTCCATAGCTTTTATCCTTCCACGCCGAATCGCTTTGTGCAAAGTACGCAACGGAAATGGAACCGCCGGTCAGAAGTTCCTGCCCATCCTTTATTGTCAGCTCTGTGACAGATGGATCTGTGATCGCCTCCCCGCCGTCTGACAGCATGGGTTCGCTGGCTTTCTGCGGGTCTACCGTTTCCTGCTCCATAAGGGCAGGCTGTGCGAATTTATCAGTCAGCCAAAACCGGCCGGCGGCAATCACCTCGCCGCCGCGCTGCCAAAGTTGTTCCGCTTTCTGTATCACCGGCTTTGTGAGCTTGTCAAAAACCGGCCGATCCAGCCAGTAGGCGACTGCAAGCTCCGCACCACCAATGCAGCATACCATGAGGAGGAGTACGGTAACCGTATTTCTGATCTTGTGCTTTTTTACTTTTTTCACGCCGCTCACCTCCTTATCGTCAGCCTGTTTTTGATATCATAGCAGATAAACCCGTTTTTGTCCATTCTTGACCACCATTTTGTATTTTTCCGGAGGAACAACGCGTGCCCCAGATCGAATTTGACCATGTAAGCAAATATTTTATGAATGAAAAGCGCCGTTTTGCTGCAATCGACGAACTTTCGCTTTCGATCGAAGCAGGAGACTTTGTTTTTCTGATTGGCAGCAGCGGTGCGGGAAAAACAACGCTTCTCCGCCTGCTTGCAAACCACATCACTCCGGAGGAGGGCGCCATATGGGTGGAAGGGCAGCAGATCAACCGTATACCACAGTGGCGGCGTCCATTGTACCGCCGCCGGATTGGGCAGGTGTGGCAGGAACCAGCCCTCATTCGTAAAAAAACGATCGGGGAAAACCTTGAAATCGTCCAGCGGGCCATGGGGGTTTCCAATCGGGTTATCCCACAAAACACACTCAAAGCCCTCTCCATTGTTGGTATGCGCACTATGGCGGACTCCTATCCATACATGCTGTCCGGCGGGCAGATAAAGCTGGTCGAGCTTGCGCGAGCCATCATCTGCAACCCTCATATCCTGCTCCTGGATGAGATCACCGCAAATCTGGATGACGATACCGGCTGGGATATCATGAACATTTTAAACGAGATCAACCGCCGCGGTACAACCATCATTATGGCGACCCATGCTAAAAACTTTGTCAATATCATGTGCCGGCGCGTTGTTACGCTGGTTTCCGGCCGGATTGCAGGGGACGTCGAAAAAGGAAAATACGGCGAGTTGCGTTAAGCTGCCGTTTTTTATAAATTCATTTTCAAAACTCAGGAGGAATTTCACAACATGAAGCTGAAAAACATGCGTATTAGCGCACGACTTGCCGTAGGTTTTGCCATACCAATCATTCTGTCACTCATACTCGTCATATTTGCACTGATCAATACGATTTCTGTTAACAACCGTTACACCGATCTAATTAATGGCGAACTACAGCTTGAAACACAGGCGTTGGAATCTCAGGTCAATATCAACACCGCCGCTCGCTATGCACGCGATATGGTACTCGATACGAACAAGTCCGATTATGCCTCCAATCAGGAAAAACTGAATGAAGCCATCAGCAGCTTGGAGGAGAAAATTTCTTACTTACAGGAAAATACCGGAAAGTATATGGCAGCCAATGCAGCAGATGAGGTTATTGCCGCTTCGCAAAAATGGTTGAATATTGTTCCCGAAATCACTGCCGCTCTGGATAAAAATGATTTTGATGCTGCTACTGAAATCCTGCAGCAAGAGTGTACGCCGGCTTTGACTGCCCAAGCTGATGCTGCCCGCACTTTTATTCGCGGATTACAAAGTGACATAAAGGTCCTTATCGACAATGAAACCAGCAATGTCATACGGATCGCTATTATCTTTGTTAGCATGACACTGATCTTTCTGGCTCTCACACTTATCTTCGCTGTTAAGATCATCCACTCCATTCGGGTGCCGCTGTCCGAAGCGCGCGACGCTATCGTTGCTATGAGCGACGGCGATCTCGATCGTCCCGTTACTTATGAGTCCCGTGATGAGGTAGGTGAAATCTCCTCCGCGCTCAAGACCAGCCAAACGGTCCTGAAGGAATCCATCAGCGAAGTCGCACGCGTCACTACCAGTATGGCCAACGGCGATTTTACGATTTCTGTAAACGGAAATTTCCCCGGCGCACTTCAAACCGTATCCAACAATCTTTCCACCCTTCTTTCTACTTTGGGCAATATGATCTCCAACGCCATGTCCTCGGTCGACCAGGTATCTGCCGGTGCCGAGCAGGTTTCCAATGGTGCGCAGGCGCTCGCACAGGGCGCTACTGAGCAGGCAAGCGCGGTAGAGGAGCTTTCCTCCACCATTAACGATATTGCTGATGCTGCCCGCGAAAACGCCGAATCGGCGCGTGTAGCGAAGGAAAACGCGGACAAGGCCGGACAGCAGAATATCGCGAGCCAGGAGCAAATGGCCAAGATGATCGAGGCCATGAACGAGATTACAGCTACCTCGCAGAAGATCAGCAAGATCATCAAAACGATCGAGGATATCTCTTTCCAGACCAATATCCTGGCGCTCAATGCCGCAGTCGAAGCCGCGCGCGCCGGTTCTGCGGGCAAGGGTTTCGCGGTCGTCGCCGACGAGGTGCGTAATCTCGCCACCAAGAGCGCGGAAGCTGCCAGCAATACGACCGCTCTGATCGAATCCTCGATCAAGGCTGTGGAAAACGGCTCCGAAATCGCCCGCACTGCGGCGGATTCCATTACGCAGAGCGCAGAACTGACCACGCAGTCTGTTGAGCAGATCAGCCGGATCGCCGATGCCGCAGAGCATGAATCGGAATCCATCGACCAGATCATGCAGGGCATCGATCAGATTTCCACGGTTGTACAGACCAATTCCGCAACGAGCGAAGAATCCGCAGCGGCAAGCGAGGAGCTTTCCTCCCAGGCCAATATCATGCGTCAGATTTTCTCCGCGTTCCATGTCAACAGTTCCTCCTCTGCAAAATTCGGCGGCAGCCCTTATGCAGGAGGACTGTCCCCCGATCAGGGGGATACCTTTCGTCGCTCCTCCGCAGCAGGAAAATCCTTTACCGAGGACCTCGATAAGTACTAAGCGCTATTCCCTTACACCAGAATTGGTTACCGGCAATGAACTGATCGACTCTGAGCATACACAGCTGTTTGAAGCCATCAATGCCCTTCTGGATGCCTGTGCCTCCGGACGGGGCCGAGACTCGCTTCGGGACACCGCAGAGTTTCTTTCCGATTATGTCGCAAAGCACTTCGGGGATGAGGAACAGCTACAAAAGCAATACCATTATCCGCACTACGATGCACACCGTACCTTCCATGTAAATTATAAAAAGCAGATCC
>NZ_JAOQJE010000011.1:0-50107 GCF_025567315.1 Agathobaculum ammoniilyticum | reverse complement strand
GGGTTCGTTTATTATATCGACTGATTTTTATCTAAAAAAAGGTGTTGTTCAACTTTTTTTATTTGCAAGCTCTTTTTTATATAAGCACCCCATATTTTTTTATTTTTCCCTTATTTTATGTGATACACCGCCGATAATTTATATGTAAGCCAATAGCGGCAGCCATTGAGGTGGTACATAAATCCCCTGGTCCGGCTTACGGGCGGCGCCGCCCGCCGCGGCACTACTTCTGCCCTGTCCTGTTCGAGCTCACGGGACGCGGCAGGAAAATTAAATTTGTTGGGGAAAATGGATTTTCCCTGTAATGCTCAAGGAGGAACAAACATTATGCGTATTCAGCATAACATCATGGCGATGAACGCCTACCGCAACTACAACAACAATACCTCGGCACTATCCAAGAACCTTGAAAAGCTGTCCTCGGGCTACAAGATCAACCGCGCGGGCGACGACGCGGCCGGCCTTGCGATTTCCGAGAAGATGCGCGCACAGATCACTGGTCTGGAAACTGCGCAGAAGAACGTAAAGGACGGTATCTCGCTGGTAAAGACCGGTGAGGGTGCGATGCAGGAAGTGCAGGACATGCTCAACCGTATGGTCGAGCTGGCCACCCAGTCTGCGAACGGCACCTATGACAACGAGGTTGACCGCGATAACCTGCAGCAGGAAGTCGACCGCCTGAAGGAAGAAATCGACCGTATCGCGGATTCCGCGAACTTCAATGGCATCAAGCTGCTGGACGGCTCGCTGGCTGAATCTAAGGTTGACATCAGCTCCATTAACCTTGGCGGTGCCACTTCTGTCACGGAAGTTGCCGCTACCTCTGCTACCTCTGACTTTACCGCGAAGGCTTCGACTGCTGACAGCACCGAATATACCATGACGGTAGAGTTCATCGATGCCAATGGCACAGCCCACAAGGTAGATGTAAAGTACACGGGAGATAAGACCGGTGGTGCGGCAGGCGCTGGAAAGAATATGCAGAAAGCGCTGTCTGAAAATAGTGAAATCTCCAGCGTGTTTGATGTTGCTGTTGACGGTGCTGGCAAAATCACTTTCACCTCCAAGGTTGCAGGTGAGGATGGCGCAAAGATTATCAGCGTTACTGATACCGACACCGCGCAGGGTACTACTGGCAAGCAAACTGTAAACAATGCGGCGGGCGCTGATGGTTATGTTGAGGCAACTACTACTGGCGACTTGGCTGCGGGTAATACACTTACTATCAATGGCGTTACCTATGAATTAGTAGCTGACGCTTCTGCCAAGCCCACTACCGAAGGCGCTGTCACGGTTCTCGTAGGTGCCGATGATACTGCAACCGTCGCCAACCTGAACAAGGCATTGGAAAGCGCTGGCATTGAGGTTAAGGAAAATGCTACTAAGCTGGAATTCCGCAGCACTACTGGCGGTGCTGGCCTTACCCTGCAGATCGGCGACACTTCTGATTCCTACAATCAGATGACGGTTACGATTGGCGACGTCCATGTTAAGGCACTTGGTCTTAGCGGTATCAGCGTTGCCACGCAGGATGCCGCGCAGGCTGCGGTCAAGTCCATTAAGGACGCAATCAACACCGTATCGTCCATCCGTGGTACGCTGGGCGCGACCCAGAACCGTCTGGAGCACACCCAGAATAACCTGTCCGTCATGACGGAGAACATCCAGGACGCCGAGTCCACCATCCGCGACACCGACGTGGCCGACGAGATGATGGCTTACACCAAGAACAACATTCTGGTGCAGTCCGCGCAGGCAATGCTCGCGCAGGCCAACCAGGTGCCGCAGGGCGTTCTGCAGCTCCTGCAGTAAGGTTTTTGTTGTACTGCAATATTTATTATCCCTACACATCACAGGAAGGCACGCATTTCCGCGTGCTTTCCTGCATTTATGGACCCGCAAAGAGGAGGTAACCGCAAATGAGTATGATGAGCGATATCGCTGGTCTTTCGGTTTCCATGCATGCGGCACAGCTACAGCAGAGCGTATCGATCTCGATTGCCAAAAAGTCGATGGACTCCGCGGAGCTTGCCGCGCAGGAGCTTCTGCAGATGCTTCCCGCCCAGCCGGGCGTGGGAGAGCATATCAATACCTGTGCATAATGCCAATGGGGAGGTACGGCGCCGTACCTCCCCTGATATTTTCATAAAAAAGGAGCCATATGGCTCCTTTTTTAGTTCTCCTCTCTTGGCAGAGACTCTTTTTCATTGTCAGGCTGCGCCGTGAGCGCCGCTTGCGCATCGGCGGCCTCCTCTTCGCTCATAGCCGGGTGGAGCATCTGCTCCCACATCCGGTTCACTTCCTCCATACAGTCGAAATAAATGGTCGTGAGCAGGTTTGCCGGTATTCCCAGCGCTTCCGCGTTTTCCGTAATCTGCTTCCAATCTGCCTTCTCATAGCTTATGATCAGTTCAAGCAGCTTGCCCGCAGTCCCTTCATGTCTGAGCAATGCATTCCGTAGTTCGTCCACCATCGGGATATCCGAAAGGATATCCTCCATCGGCGCATCGATCAGGTAGCCCAGCGTAGAGAACATACCAAGCAGGTATGCCTCTGAACGGGTCAAGGGCTTCTGCTTCATATAGCGGTGCAGCTCGCCTGCAAAGCTTGCTCGCATAAACGACCGTTTGATAAACTCCTCGGAATCCTCCAGCTCCTGCGCGCTCTGGTCGCCCGCGCTGAGCAGGTATACCCAGCGCTTAATCTGGTTTAATCCAAGTGTCATAATCGCCTGCTGGACGGAGGTCGTCTGTGTACGGCGCGCAAAATAAGCCGAGTTGGCAATTTTGAGCAGGCTGTAAGTCAGTGTAACATCCATGGAAATGATCTGCTCAATTTCCTGTACATCGGGCTCCTCACGTGTAACCGCAACAACCAGACGAAAGAAATTACTGCGCAGGTAGCCGCTTTGATGCACCTTATTCGCCAACTTATCTGCCACAAATGCTCCCTGCATGCCATAAACGCCCAGTTCTCTGGCCTGGTCAAACTTCTGCTGGTCATCCACGCCCGTGGCGATCACACGCTTATTCATACTGTGCGCCACACGCATGACATTTTCCGCCGAGTTGCCTCCTGTTGTCTGCATATTGAGTTTAATATAGGAGATATATTCCAACATGCCCAGATAGCGCGGCATAAACTGAAAATCGTTGACTGCAATCTGGTATCCCTCTTTTGCATACTGCTGTACCAAATGCATGGCAAAAGGATGGATGATTACACTGTCATCGATTTGAATGATGAGCGAGTCGTTCTTAAACAGATGCGGTGTGCGGCGCGCCAGCAAGGAACTGGTGAAGGTCATAAATGTACAGGAATCCTTAAGGGCTTTTTCAGAGTTCTGCATCAGGAAGTCGTAAATTGCTTCCGCAGCCGCCGCATCCTCTCCCGTATCCCCTCCGTATGCCTCATTTCCGTTGGAATACATAATCTCATATCCCAGCACATGGCTGTCCGCGTCCTTGATTGCCTGCCGGACAATATATTTATTTTTTACCATGAAATCTGCCCCCTTTGGCCGCTTTTACCTTGCCTGCTTCTTTTTATCCAGCAAGCCGTCCATCACATCCACCAGGTGTCCAATCTCAGGCTTGGATAGCTGCTCGTCCGCACCAAGTTCCTTTCCCTTCACACGCATTTCCTCAGTCACCAGCGATGAGAAAATAATAACCGGTATCTCGCGCAGCACCGGGTCAGATTTGATCAGCTTGGTCAGCCTGTGTCCATCCATACTGGGCATTTCAATATCGGTGATAACCAGTGCAGCATGCCTTTCCAAGTTCGCTGGCTCCTCTGCCAGCGGTTCGATATAATCCCACAGCTCCTGCCCATTTGCGAACATGTGCAGGTTTGTATATCCTGCCTTTTCGAGTGAATCCTGTATCATACGCGACAGCAGGATCGAGTCCTCCGCCACCAGCACCGGACAGCTACGCTGCGCACGCGCCCCTTTTTTTTCGATTTCAGATATCTGTATTGTGGTTTCTGGCGCTATTTCCGCAACGATTCGTTCAAAATCAAGCACAGTCACCAGTTGCCCTTCGCACTGGGCAATGCCTGTGGCCACGCCTTCCTCGCCGCCGGAAACCGTTTTGTCCGGCTTCTGAATATCTGTCCACGAAATGCGGCTGATCCCCACCACTGTATGCACGCGGAATGCAATATACATTTTATTGAAATTGGTAACGATAAACAAATCCTTGGGGTTTGGCTTGGAATGCTGCCCTGTGAGATAGAATGGAAGATCCACCACGGTCAGCACAACATCGCGCGGCTTGAATATTCCCTCCACCGCGGGATGGGCATGCGGCATTGCTTTTACCGGCACGCTCATCATAATCTCACGCACCTTTGCGACATTAATGCCATACAGGTTATCATCGACCGTAAACTGCATGATTTCAATTTCGTTGGTTCCCGATTCCAGTAAGATATTGCCGCGCTTGTTTTCCTGCATAATTCCCACTCCTTCGATCGCTGTTATGTCAAAGTATTTTCTCCGCCTTACCGACGACCTTGATGCAGCCCTCTCCGGTAGCAACATCAAATAACAACGTGCGCGCACTTCGTCCGCCGACATCCTCTCGCAACAGCCGAACCCGCTCCTGCTGCAGCACCTGATGCACGCTGTCGATGTTCCTCTGCCCGATGCTGCCCAGGCTCCCGTTCCCTGCTACGTCAAACATTTTCGCCCCGCCCGCGATCTTTGCTACCAGGCGCGAGCGCCGCGCGCCTCTTTGTTCCATCTTACTGATCGTCAGGCGTATCCCAGTATCCGCATACTTCAACGGCGAGGTACGGTTCGCTTCCATATTGAGCGGCAGCATGACATGCACCAGCGCCCCCAGCCTGATAAATGGGTCATAGAGACAAATGCCTATGCAGGAGCCTAATGCATAGGTAATTAAAACGCCCTCATCGCGTGCCATTTTCATATCGGCAATGCCGACTGTCAGCTTATTCATCCGTCAATTCCCAACCTGTGCAGAAGATAATTCAGCGAACGTACATCCGGCGCAAGGAGCAGCCGGCAGGGAAGCTCCTTCCCCTCTACCAGAAAGCTGCCCCCGATCAGCATAATGTAATCCGACTGGTTGCCGTAAGCCGCCATTGGTACGGTAATGATCGCTCCCTGCATATCGATCGTCAGCTGGGGTACCGATGGCACGATCTTGACGCCGGACAGTCCGGACAGCGCATTGACAAAAGAGGAGATCAGTATGTTCCCGACCTCGATAACCGCTGAATCCTCCAGCTCTGTCAGGTCGTCATAACTGACGATCTGCTTTCCCATAATGTGCTTCAGGATCAGGTTGATTGCATCCAGCTGCACCAGCGCCAGCATCAACCCATTGATTTCTCCACTCAGGCTGGAGATGATGCCTGCAGAAACGGTTTCAAAGCCACCCAGCTTTTCTACAGCGTCGTTGAACTCCAGCACCTGAACCTCTGGCAGAGGGATGCGCACCTCGCAGCCCAACAATGCGGATAAAGCTGTCGCAGCATTTCCCGTCCCTATACTGCCTACTTCACGCAGTGCATCGATCTGCTGTGAATTCATTTCCTCATATTTTCGTAAATTCACGTACTTGCTCTCCTATCAGGTCCTTAAGCCGTTGATTGTTGACTCCACTTCATCCTGTGTCTGCAGCATCTTCAGCGCATAGGAAAAAGACCGTTGCGCCTCGATCACCTTACCGAACTCCGTTGCAATGTCTGTATTAGATGCTTCCAATACGCCTTTCATCGCCTTGCCTGTTGCTGGAAGCGGCGCGCCGTTCTTTGCAACTGGAAGCAACTTGTTAGAGCCCAAATGCTGCATCCCATCCGTATTGGCAAAATCAAATACACCAACGGGATACGCCGCTTCCGTACCATTGGTCAACTCAATCGGCTGCCTGTTTTGATCAAGCACATAATACCCGTCGCTGTCGCACAGGTAGAACACCGCCTGCTCTCCGCGCTGGACACTTCCCCAGTGGAAAGCGCCAGAGCGCGTATAGCATATTTCATTGCTCTGTGGATTCAGCAGGGCAAAAAAGCCGAGTCCCTCTATGCCATAGTTTTGGCCGGACTCCCGCGTCATCATGGCGCCCTGAGAAAAATCCGTCGCCGTCTGGATCATGCGGCTGCCCGACCCACGCGGCAGGGCTGCATTATCGGGTCCCGTCCAGTTCCGGTAAAGCAGGTCGGAAAACTGCGCTTTTTCCGCTTTAAAGCCGGCATTATTGACGTTTGCCAGATTATTGGCTGTTACGTTCAGCCGTTTCTGTTGCTGCGATACTGCAACAGAAGCGGCATAAAAGGACTGATTCATGCTTTAAGGCTCCCTTTCGATTTTTTAAACTCGCCCAAGTTCGGTCGAAGTCTTCGTCATAAGCTGATCATACATTTTGCTTAACTGCGATGAACTCTGCAAGGCACGTTGGCAGGTCATCATCTCGGTCATCTGCTGTACCAGGTCAATATTGGAGCGCTCAATCATTTTATGGTGGATTATCCGGTTGCCTGCTGCCTGCGGCTGGATATTGGCAGTGAACATCCCCTCCCCCGTCTTTTCCAGCGTCTGCGCTGGATCGGCAAATGCAAATACGCCCAAGGCTCCCAGCACACGCCCGTCCGGCCCCATGATCGTACCATCAGTTAAGGCAGTGATATGATCCGTCCCCAGATAGATAGGCTGTCCGTTTTGTCCCAGTACGCGCCCTTGTCCAGCAAGGTAGAGATAACCTTGATCGTCCAGCATAAACGATCCGTTTCTCGTATATACCCGCCCCGACGCACTTTGAACGGCAAAATATCCTTCCCCTTCTATGGCAAAATCGAACGGAAGCCCCGTCTGCTCCAGCCCACCTTGGGAGTGATCGGTATATACCTCATCGAGCGCTGTGATATAACTCGTCGTTGTACCCAATGCCTGCGGGGCTTTCTGCTTGTTCCCCACTCGGCTGCGCATAACCTCATCAAAGGTCGTGTCCGCATAGCGATCTGCTTTATAGCCTGTGGTGGCAGTATTGCTCATGTTATTGCCGATCACATCCAGGTTCCTCGTCTGCGTGAGCATGGCCGAGGTCAGATCGTAAAATCCTTTATACACTGCGTATTCCTCCCTCGTTATGTATCATATATATAGGCTGTCATTGCGGCTCGGAGCTTCCGGATCGCATTGGAATGGATCTGAGAAACACGTGGCTCGCTTACGCCAAGCACCTTTGCTATCTCTTTCATCTGCAACATCTTCTGATAATACAGTGACAGAACAACCTGCTCATTTTCCCGCAGCCCTGCAATACTGTCACGCAAAACTTTCTGCATCTCCTTCTTCTGATAACGCTCCTCCGGCTGGGCGTCCGCGTCACTCTGCGGCAGCTTTTTCACCAATGTGTCGGAATCGTTTTCATCCAGCATCATGTCCAGGGAAAGCACATTGCACAAAGCAGTCTTGGCAAGCTCTGCTTGGTAGCGCTCCACGCTGATACCAAGATGCCCTGCCACCTCCTGATCTGTTGGCGCCCTGCCCAGTCGAGTATATAGTTGCCCATTGGCCTCATCGATCTCCCGCATATGTCGGCGCACGGACCGGGGGATCCAGTCCTGCTTCCGCGCAACATCAATAATCATGCCGCGCAGGCGTTTGCATATAAAGGTTTCAAACTTTACATTTTGGCTCAGATCAAATTTATCCAGAGCATTCATTAAAAGGATGATCCCCTCGTTAATAATATCATCGACCTGTGCGAAGCTGGCATAAACCCCACGCAGCTTTAGTGCCACATTTTTTACAAGACAGGCATACCGCATCACCAGAACCTTTTTCAGTTCCTTATCACCGGACTGCTTATACTCTTCGAGCAGCGCCTCGTTCGACAGCTCTGCCCACTGCTTCTGTTCTTCCAAAACGCCTCTTCCCGTCCTCTCTCATCTTCCGGGCTATGCCAGATCAAAGCGTAACGTTTCCCAGCGACTGAATCTGCACGTTTGTAATAATCTCATTAAAGGAAAGCACTGTTATATCCGGATAAAACTGTTCCAGCAGCCTGCTCAAATATATCCGGATGATATGGCTGGTCAGCAGAATCGGCTTCTGCGAAAGCTCGGCAAACTTTTTTACATATTCCCCCAGCTGTGACAAAAGCTTTTGCATCAGTTCGGGGCCGATGGCAAGATAAACGCCCTGTTCATTTTTCGTCAGGCTTGCCACGATCTTCTTCTCCACTTCTGCATCCAGTGTAATTACGTTCAGCTTTCCATCCTCGCAGAACCGGTGGGTAATCGTCCGCTTCAACTGGGCACGCACGCTTTCGGTAATCAAATCCGTATCCCTAGTAATCGCTACCGCGTCAACAACCGTTTCGACGATGGTCACCATATCCTTAATCGGTATCCCTTCTTTTAACAGGTTTTTCAGAATCTTCTCCAGCATTGCATAGGAGATAACGTTGGGGAACGCCTCTTCCACCAACTGGGGGGCGATTCTCTTCATGTTATCCACAAGCTGTATGGTTTCCGCACGGTTCAGGATTTCATAGGTATGCTTTTTAATCGTTTCCGACAAATGTGTCAGCATAACCGAAAGCGGGTCGATCACTGTATAGCCATAGATCTCCGCCATTTCTTTATTTTCGGGCAGAATCCAGCGAGAGGGGATCCCATAGGAGGGTTCTATGGTTTCAATCCCGTCGATTTCCCCTGCGGGATTCGGCGGCTCCAACGCAAGATAATAATCTGTCAGGATCTCTCCGCGCGCCACTTCCTCCCCTTTAATCTTGATGACATACTGGTTGGTCCCCAGCATCGCCACATCACGCAAGCGGATAGACGGCACGACAAAGCCCATATCCTGTGCATACTGGCGCCGGAAAATAACGATACGGCTGATCAGCTTGCCCCCGCTCGATTCATCAACCAGCGGGATCAGACTATATCCAAATTCCATTTCGATCGGCTCGATATTGATCAGCGAGTACACATTATTAATATCTTTATAATAATCCATCTCGGATTGCTGTGCTTCCGCCTCGCGTTTTGCAGCTTCCTGTGCCGCCGGCAGTTCCTGCTGCTGCCGTTCCAGCGCCTCCATCTGGCTGGTTACCCGCCGGCTGACCAGAAACAGAGCAGCCGAGATCAATATGAGCTGAACATGCGGCGTACCGGGAAGGACCGCAAATATGGCAAGTATCAGCCCCGCAATCGAAAGCGCGCGCGGCTGCGCCAGAAACTGACGGATTACATCGTTGTTCAGGCTTCCATCCGCAACCGAACGTGTTACGATCATGCCGGTAGCTGTGGAAATCATCAGCGCCGGCAGCTGCGATACCAAGCCGTCGCCAATCGTTGCAATCGAGTAAATGCTGAGAACATCGCTCAGTTCCATGCCAGACTGTACAATGCCAATGATTGAGCCCGCGATAAAGTTGATCGAGGTGATGATGATCGACATGATCGCATCACCTTTTACGATTTTGGTCGCGCCGTCCATTGCACCATAGAAGTCTGCTTCCCGCTGGATTTTCGCTCTCTGGCGTCTGGCATCCTGTTCGTTTATGATACCGGAGGACAAATCTGCATCAATCGCCATCTGCTTTCCAGGCATGGCGTCCAGCGTAAAACGCGCTGCGACTTCTGCCACGCGCTCCGCTCCCTTTGTGATTACGATAAACTGCATCAATACAATGATCAGAAATATGATGACGCCGATAACCACGTTGCCCTGAATAACGAATTCGCCAAAGACCTTGATTACCTGCCCTGCTTCCCCCTGCTCAGACAGGATCAGGCGCGTTGAGGAAACATTCAGTCCCAGACGGAACAGCGTCGTGATCAGCAGAAGCGACGGAAAAATTGAAAATTCCAGCGGCTCCTTAATATTCATCGTGATCAGCAGGATGATCAGCGACAATGAAATATTCAGAATAAAAAATACGTCCAGCAGGAATGGCGGCAGCGGAATCAGAAGAAAAAGCACGATGACCACCACGAACACAGATATGACATTGTCAAAAATTCGTTTCATCGTTTCACCGTTACTTCCCTATATCTTTAACCAACCGGTTTTTTATGATTCAGCTTGTAGATATAAACCAGCACATCTGCCACCGGACCATATTGCTCTGCCGGTATCATCTGCCCAACCTCGGCCGACGCATACAGCGCCCGCGCCAACGGCTTGTTTTCGACCACCGCAACGCCGCTTTGCTCCGCTACGGCTACAATACGCAGGGCCAACGCATCCTGCCCCTTGGCGACCACAACCGGAGCTGCATCCTGTCCGGCGCGATAACGCAATGCGACCGCAAAGTGCGTCGGATTTCGTATGACCACATCCGCGCCCGGCACAGCCTGCATCATGCGCGAACGCGCCATTCTTCGCTGCAGCTCTTTAATTTTCCCTTTAATCTGCGGGTCGCCTTCCATCTGCTTGTATTCCTCTTTAATCTCCTGTTTGGACATTTTGAGCTGTCGCTCAAATTCCCACCATTGGTACAGGTAATCAAAAAAGGAAATCACCAGAAACGCTGCCGCCACCTCCAGCAACAGGCCAAGCCCCAATTCCAGCATGGACTGAATCGATCTTGCCAGATCCATATTCATATACTGGGCAAACTTTAAAAGCGCTCCCTCCACAAACCGGTAGATCAAAAACAGCAGTATCGCTATTTTCAGCACGCCTTTGAATGCCTCTATAATGCTTTTCAGTGAAAAAAGCCGTTTGATCCCCTGCAAAGGATTCAGTCTGCTGAACTTGGGCCGGAGCGCCTCAAATGACACCAGAAGCCTTGTCTGTGCAAATGTTGCGGCAACCGCTGCCAATATAGTGATAAGAAGAGGGAGCGCGACGGACCGCGCCAACGCCATCATAGACTGTGCCTTCAGTTCAGTCCCTATGGCGCTCGCGCCGCCGGTCGGCAGGCTTCCCACCAGCCCGATGCAAAAGCGTACCAGCGCGGCCATAGCCTCTGCCATCAAAGGCAAGCCAATGCGAAGCGTCACATAACTGGCAAACAGGGTTGCCACTGCGACCACGTCGCGGCTCATCAAAACATTACCCTTTTTTCGTTCGTCACGGCGCCGTTTTGGTGTCGCTTTTTCGGTCTTTTCTCCAGCCGCCATGCCCGCTCCCCCCTTTCCGGCTGCAATACTATAATATTGTCGTTTTTATCATCTGCTCGATTGCCACCAGCATTTGCTTTTCCATGCCCAAAAGGAATTCCCCCATCAGCGGCATGAGCAATGTCACCAACAGCAACCCCAGCAGGATCTTTAATTCAAAGTTGATAGCAAATACATTGATCTGCGGTATTACCTTCATCAGAATACCCATTCCCAGCTGCCCGATAAGCTCTGCAGCCAAAACAGGCAGGCTGAGCTTAAGTGCCAGCACTGTACAGGAAGCGAACAGCTCCAGAAGGCTGGAAACCGCCTGCTCCCCTAATACAGCCGATCCAAATGGAATAATACGGCCTGAATCGAGTAAAATGCGCAGTAGTGTGATATGCCCTCCCGCAGAGAAAAAAAGCAGGACAAGCATGATATTCAGCAAGGTAGAGGTAAGGGATACATTGGTCCCCATAGCAGGATCGTAGTTTTCGGACATATTCATCCCCATTTGCGCATCAATCATATGTCCCGCCAGAAGCGGCACATAAAAGAAGCAATGCATGACCACTGCAACCAGATAACCCAGCGCAAGCTCCAATAAAAGCCGCAGCGCAAGCTCTATTGCCGTTGCCGGCACAGCCACAGCATTCTGTACGGCAAACGCACCGACAAAGACCGCCATAACAAGGCTCACTCCGGCCTTGACCATAGCCGGCACATTCATCCGTCCCCAGAGCGGATTAAAAACAACAAAGCCTGTCATCCGCATCAGGATATACAGGAACAATGTCAGCCCCGCTTCATCTATCATCTTTTTGCTCCCTGTGCGCCTATCCCAGCATTTGTGTAAAAATCATTCTTGTAAAGTCCTGCATGGTATTCAGCATCCATCCACCGCCCACCATACAGAATACTGCGATCAGGAGCAGCTTTGGTACAAACGAGAGCGTCTGCTCATGGATCTGTGTCGCCGCCTGAAAAATAGCAACCAGTATGCCGACCGCCATACTTGCAATCAGCATTGGCCCGCCGATCTTGACTGCAACCCACATCCCCTGCCGCAGAATATCCATCACCTGATTTTGATCCACTATGGCACCCGCCTTTCTCAACCGCTATCGGAAGCCCTGCGCCAGCGTGGAAAACAACAGCTGCCATCCATCCACCGTGACAAACAACAGCAGCTTGAACGGCATGGAGATCATCGCCGGCGGGAGCATAATCATACCCATGCTCATCAATGTGGAAGAAACCACAATATCGATCAGCATAAAGGGGATATACAGAAAGAAGCCGATCTCAAACGCTCGCTTGAGCTCGCTCGTCATATAGGAGGGAACGACCACCCGCATGGACAGCGCCATCGCCTCCTCCTCGGACGCAGGCGCATCCACCTGTGCCAGATCACAAAACATATTCAGCGAGGACTGCTCGGTCTGCCGCAGCATGAACCGCTTCAGCGGGACCTCCGCGCGTTCAATCGCCTGCTCCTGCGTGATTGCCTGTTGCCGATATGGTTCATATGCGTTTTGCTGTATCTCCGTTAAAACCGGATTCATGATGAACAGTGTTAAAAACAGCGCAATCCCAATCAGCACCATATTGGGCGGGTTCTGCTGTGTCCCTATCGCACTGCGCAGGAAAGACAGAGAAATGATGATCCGGGTAAAGGAGGTCATCATAACCAGGATGGACGGAAGCAACGCGATGACTGTGGTAAGGAACAATACCTCCAGCGTCTGGACGTTATCTCCATTTACATTGATCAGTCCTTCGGGCATGCCCCTTATCCCCCCTTATCCTGATCGTCTCTTCCATGCAGCCTGCGGGAAAGCGTCTCAAAAAAAGCCGCCGGAGCGGTGTCAGCCTTATGCACCGCAGCCGATTTCTTCCATAACTGCGCCTGCTCCTCCGTCAACTCGGCAATCAGGCTGATGTGCTCCTTGGATACTCCCAGAACAAAGCACTGCTCACCAAGCTGAACAACCAGCAGGGACTGGCCGGTCCCTATTGGCAGCCTGTCCAAAACACGCATCCGGCTGCCCACGCCCGCATTCCCCACGCCGCTGCTCAGCCCAATTTTCCGCGTTACCCAGTAGGCTAGGAACAATATAACCGCTGTACACAGCAGCATCCCTGCCAGTGAAAGCAAGGGCGGCATATCAGGCCTGGCCCACGATCGAGCTTACGGTTTTAATAATACGGTCCGGCTTAAAGGGTTTTACGATGAAATCCTTGGCGCCTGACTTGATCGCCTCGATTACCATTGCCTCCTGCCCCATTGCAGAACACATCACTACCGAGGCGTTTGGATCCGCTTTACGAATCGCTTTCAGGGCTTCCAAACCGTCCATGTTCGGCATGGTAATATCCATAATCACCAGATCGGGCTTCAGCTCTGCATATTTCGTAACTGCTTCCGCGCCGTCACTTGCCTCATACAGGTCGGTATAGCCGTTCTCATTCAGCGTATTTTTGACCATCATGCGCATAAAAGCCGCATCATCCACCAGTAAAATCTTCGCCATTGTAAAAACCATCCTTTTTTATAATTACTTGCTTAGGTCTTCCAGTTCCAACGGTTCAATAATCTCGGCAATACGGATGCCAAAGTTATCGTCAACTACCACAATATCACCTTTGGCAATGCATTTTCCATTGACATACAGATCCGCCCGATCCCCTGCCAATCGGTCCAGCACCACAAGAGAGCCCTTTGTATAATTCAAAATATCCTTTACCCGCCGGCGCGTCCTTCCGATTTCGACTGACACGTCCACCGGTACGGACATCAGCAAATCCAGATTGCCCTCCTGCTCTTGCGTTAGCTGCGCCGTCCTGCTGTCCAGCTCCGGCATGACAGGGCTGCTTGTTTTGATTGTTTTCGGCTCCGCCGGCGGCTGAGGCATGTAATACATGGGCGGGTATGGCATCTGCATCCCATACGGGGGATATGGCATCTGCATCTGAGGCTGCGGCATCTCAGCTGCACGAGCAGGTGCCGCTTCCTGTGGCGACTGTACGGCTGCCTGCTGCGGTGTCTCTGCCGACACTTCCGCGGAAGGCATATTCTGTGCCAGCAGCTTTTCAATCTCATCCTGGCTCAACGCCGCGCCGACGCTTGCCTGCTCTGCCACAGGCGATGGAGCTGGGGATGCCGCCGCCTGTGGCGACGGCTCCTCCGGCAGGCCGACATCGGCACCGGAAATGTTAAAGCCCTCCAGCAGTTCACGCGCCAGATCCATGCTAAGCGCGCTCATAAATTCACTTTCGACTGCATTTTCAATGCTAAGCTGGAAGCGGACGACAACCATCGTTCCACCTGACGGGAAATATTCCCGCACAAATTCATCCAAGCTCTGTATCTCAAACGCCTGCGGCGTTGAGATATTCACCATGCGATTGAGAAAATCAGACATTGCGGTGGATGCAGCCCCCATCATCTGATTCATGACCTCACAAATCGCACTCATGTTCAGCTCATTGATCTGGAAGTCCTCGTCTTTGGTTTCCGTTCCCAGCAGGATATCCGCGATCGCCCGCACATCGCTCCGTTTGAGCAGCATGATGTTGCTTCCGGTCAGTCCGGCTATGTAATCGATCTTTACACCGATTGCGGGCTGTAGGTCGCCAAGCGTGAAATTTTCGGCGGATACAAGCGATACCTTGGGCGTTGTGATGTCCACACGCCGCGCCAGCATATTGGAAACAGCCGTTGCAGAAGAGCCCAAACTGATGTTGAAAATCTCTCCAATTGCATCCATCGCCATTGGGCTAAACAAACTCGATGCCATTCTTACTGCCTCTCTCCTTCATCTTCTAAGCGCCCCATTTCAGACAGCACATAGGTCTTATCGATCCGAACCGCTTTATTTTTCTGAAACACTCCCATGGTGCCGTCGAACCAACGCTTATCCCCTATATTCAGGAATACCTTTGAATCCTTCGGCTGTCCCAAATCTATCACATCGCCAACATGCAGATGGTAAATATCTGACAATCTCAGCGTTGTGTGCTGCAGTTCCGCAATAATGGGAAGCTCCGAGGCGCGCAGGTAATCCATAATTTCATCGCTGTCATGCTTATTGGGCTGGCGCATGCTGCTGGTTTCCCGATTCATTTGGCTGAACACGTCGCTCAGCATGGTGCCTGGCAGGCATATACTGAAGCGTCCGCTGCTGACAGCCGTCTTTACTGTTATACCAATGATAACAACGGCCTCATCCAGCCCGATCAACTGAACCAGCGTCGGATTGACCTCGACGCGGTTAAACCGGAATCCGATATCAATATAATTTTTCCAAGCGCTGTCCAAACAGTCCACCATGCTCCGCATAAGGTCTGTGTACAGCCTCAGCTCTATATCCGTATACTCATAATCCGATCCGATCTCGCCCTCTACGTCGCCGCTTCCCCCCAGCAGGCGGTCAATCATACTCACCATGATGCCTGTCGTGATATGGAGCAGGATCGGCTCCTTTTCCCCCGTATCCTCCAGCGTATCCTGCACCAGCACCAGCACATCCCGTTCGCTCAAGGCATTGGAAAACTCGTAGTACCGCTGTTCCTCGACGGACTCGACCTCAAGGTCGCATGCCAGATGCAGCATTGCGTTCAATCGGGAGGACAACACCCTGACATAGCTTTCAAAAACACTACTCACCATCTTGAGCCTGTCGCGTGTAAACTTCTTAGGGCTGTAGAAGTCATATTTCGGATACCGCTTTTCTTCAGACTGTGCGGTATTCCCCACTCCCGCGTCAATATTGCCATTTCTCGCCGCGTTGAGGAGCATATCTATTTGGCTTTGTGATAAAACTTCAGACATGTTATAACAAATCCTTTTACCTGCGTACTGTTATTACTCCTCCAACGCGCCCTCGCGCATGGTGAAATATTTCTCCACACTGTTTTCGGCGCTGCCGGGATCCAGTCCCGTGACCATCAGTTCCACACGCCGGTTGTGCGCCCGCTCTTCCTCGGTGTCAAAGCCATCGATCGGCCGCCACTGCCCATAGCCCACACTCACCAGCTTATCCGCATCAACTACGTTTTTGTTTTGCAGATATACGGTTACTGTCGCCGCACGGTTCGAGGCCAGGAAACGGTCCACCGTCGGGTCGTTTGCCTTATCAGGGGAACCCTGTGAGGTATGTCCCATCACACGCAGTTCGTCAATCAGTTTGCTCTGCGGTTGTATTGCCTTGGCAACCTCGTCCAGCATCCTTTTTCCGCTGTCAAGCAGCTCCCAACTGTCGCCCGCAAAGAAAACCGCATTCTGGAAGGTAATGAACACATAATCTGCCCCCTGGGTGACGGTCATCTGCTGCTGCAGGTTATTCTCTGCGCTGTATTCATTCAGTGCCGCCGCAATCTGTGTGAGAGCCTCCTGCACATCCTGTTCAGTCGTTTCTACCTTATCCTGTCCTCCCATTCCCACAGCCTCCGAAGAAGGCTGCCGCTGGAAGCTCTGCACAAACTGCTGCCATTTCTCTTCATTAATTGTCGACATGCTGTACAGCATAATGAAAAAGCAAAGCAGCAGGGTTACCATATCGCCATAGGTATCCATCCAGTTTGCGCCACCGCCACCGCCCTTTTTTCGTTTCATGCCGTATCGCCCCTCCTATACCGCAGGCAGATCATTATTTTTCTTTTCTGGAGCCCTTCTTCTTTTTCCCTGATTCCCCAGCTTCTCCGCCAGTCGCTTGCTGCTCCAGGTAACCTTCCAGCTTTTCCCTGATAAATTTCGGGTTTTCGCCAGACTGGATCGCCATAACGCCTTCTACGACCAGCTGGCGGCACAGGCATTCCTCTTCATCTCGTGTACGAAGGTTGTTCGCTATCGGGTTGAACACCAGATGCGCCAAAATACAGCCGTAAAACGTAGTAATCAACGCCGTGGCCATAGCCGGTCCAATATCGCTTGCTCCCGTGCTTGATTCTCCCATACCAGCCAGCATCTTGACCAGACCAATCAGGGTGCCGATCATACCGAATGCCGGCGCCGCAGCGGATCCTTTTTCATACATGGAAGCAACGTCGTCATGCCGCGCACTCAGTTGGTCGATGTCACTTGTCAGCATCTCACGCACTTTTTCCGAGTCGTTACCGTCCACAATCAGCATGATGCTTTTCTTAAAGAACGGGTCTTCCAGCTGACTCGCCGGCTCTTCCAATGCCAGCAATCCATTTTTTCGTGCGATCTGAGCAAATTCAACCACTTCATCAATAATGCCTGCCGGATTGAACTTTTTCTGGTTCAGTATGATGCTCAAATGCTTGGGGAACTTTACCAGAGTCTTCATGGGATTGCCCGCGATAACCGTTGCCAGCGTGCCGCCAACTACAATTAAAATACTGGGAATATCTACAAATTGTTCCAGCTGAGTGAAGTCAGTCGCAGTCGGGGTGTCGCCCATGATAATGCCATAGACAATCATGAAAAAGCCAAACACAATGCCTATGATAAATGTTAGATTCATTTTGCTGCCAGTCCCCCTGTCCGGGTTTTTCTATATTTTTTCTATATTTCTTTCAATCTATTTCCAGTCCCTGTTTTGCTTATCAGAGATCGTGATTTCCCGATAAATATCCCGCACCTTGGCCGTATACTCCTCAATCAGGGCAACGACACGCTCCGGTGTTTCCCGCACGATGTAATAGTCATGGTTCATCATAATGATTTTGGTTTCCGGAATAAGTTCAATGGTTTCAATCTGCATATGGTTCAACAGGAATGGTTCCCTGTTCAGCTTTGTCAAGCGGATCATTGTACTACCCCTTTCCCATACAATGCAGGGTGCGGGGCGCGCAATTTACGCGCCCGCCCTGCCAGCCTTTGCTTATCGTCCTGCCTTACCGCTTCATGCTTACCAGATCGGAAAGCATTTCATCGGTCACAGTAATGATTTTTGTGTTCGCCTGAAAACCGCGCTGTGCAGTGATCAGGTCGGCAAATTCAACTGCAATGTCGGTCTTGGACGATTCCAGGCCGCCTGCAATAATCTTGGTCGTGCCGCCCTTGCCGATCGCCAGATCCGACGTCGCCGTATCGGCAGGCATATTGTTCAGATAGGCATCGCCTAAAACACCGGTGCAAGTGCCGACCGTCATATCACCCGCGTTATTACCACCCTGGTAATAGCCGTTGCTAAGCTTGGTCAGGCCGTTCGGGTTGATAACACTCCCTACCGCGATGACGCCGACTGTAATCGGATCGCCGCCGTCAATAACGGCAGTGATTACGCCGTTTTGACCAACACTCAGGTTAACCGCACTCGCTGGTACCGTCTTATTAATATTGACATCCTCACCACCATTCTGGGGATATTCCAGTTGGTTTGTTGCTCCCTGGTCATCCAGGACCGGATACATCGCGCCGTTCTCCTTAATACCCGTACCGTCTCCTTTGGGTGCTGCGAGCGGCAGGCGGATCGGCTGCAGGCAGGTGTTCCACACGACATTGCCCTCTGCATCCGTCATGATATTGCTGCCCGCCCCTTCGGTAATCTGATCTGTACCCTGCGGCATGAAGCCGTATACACAGTTGCCATCCGGAGTCACCAGATACCCGTCGCCGTCCAGCCAGAAATTGCCCACGCGGGTCAGGGTCAGGTTATCGGGATCGGGTTCGTAATAGCCTGTGATCTCTTCCGTAGTACCGTCGTCATTGATTCCCTGTATATTCGACGGCTTTGGCCCTACCAGAAAGAATCCGTTGCCATCCAGATACAGGTGGGAGTTTGTACCGGTCGCCGCATAGGTACCCTGTGCAAAGTTCAGATCGATCGAGCCAATTTTGGAGCCATAGCCAATCTGCGCGGCGTTGGTGCCGCCGTACTGCGCGCCGCCCGCTGTACTTGCCTTGCTCGAAGTGTACATGGATTCCGTAAAAGAGGTCACGCCCGGCTTAAAGCCATATGTATTGGCGTTGGCAATGTTGTTTCCGATTACATTCATCTTCTGCATGTGGGTCTGCAGGCCCGCAATCGCAGCATACATAGAACCTGTCATAAGATACGATATTGCTCCTTCCAAGCATCGCGCTGCCGGAAGCCGTCAAACGGACGAGCTTCCAAAGCCTCCCCCTGTGGGGTCCTGCTTTCTTTATCCTTTACAAAAGAACAGCGCCGTCAATATTGGTAAATACATTGTCTTTCATTTCTTCCTGTGAGATCGCTGTGATCACACGGCTTTGCGGTACATTCACGATAAACGCCCGTGTCGCATCAAACACCAGGATATTTTTTGCGCCCTTCGCCTGTGCGCGTCCAACCGAATCGTTCAGCCGCGCCATCAGGTCACCCGTTATTTCAATGCCGCGCTCCTCTGCACGCTGCTGTGCATGCTTGGACAGCGCCACACCGCCCTCCTGTGCTTCGACGCCAATGCTTTCCAGGCGATGCCGCAGCAGGTCACCGAACGTACCGGTCTCTGGTGCTGTCTGACGCCGCTCCGTTCCCGCTGCTGGGAACGTACCATTCAGACGTTCAATCATAGGCGTTTTTCATCCGCACCGCTGTCCGGATCGGTCTCAGGCTTTTCTTCCACCGGCGGTTTTTCCTCGGTTCCGTCGCCCGGTTTTTCCTCCACCGGTGGCTCTTCATCTACCGGCGGCAGTTCCCCGACTGCCATGATCGAGTTCAGCTTATACTTCTTGCCATCCACGAAAATCACCTGCTCGCCGTTTTCGCGTGCGCTTCCCGTCACGGTTCCAACGACCTCGTTCAGCTTGCCATTCACATATTCGCCCACAGTCACAGTCTTTCCAACCAGCGAGGCTGAATAGGACATTGTGGCCGCATCCGTAACAGTGGCCATTGCCTGAATTGTGGACATCTGCATCAGCTGGTTCATCATATCGCTTGTTGAAGCAGGGTTTTCAATATCCTGATTCTGAAACTGTACGATCATCAGCTGCAGAAAGTCTTCCATTGTCAGGGCGAGATTATCTGAACTTCCGTTATCCAGATAACCGGAATTATCGCTTGCTGCTTTCGTCTTTTTTGAGCCGGAGCTCTGCGTATCCGGCACATAGGCCCGCGCCACGGTGGGGGCAAATAAATCGCTCATTCTGTATCACTTCCTTTTTGTCATACGTTTTCCATCTGGTACAGTCCCAGACGGAGCTGGCCTAAAAAGCTGTCCTGCTCTTCCTGGCTGATTGCCGGCTCCTGCGCCCGATGGTTCTGGTGCCGTTCCTGCTGCTGCCGGTTATGCCCATCATACTGCGGCTGCTGATGCTCCTGCTGTGGCACCTGTATCTGAACATGCTGTCCAGTTCGGTCCTCCAACAGTGCTCCCAGGTTGCCCGCATGCTGTGCAAGCAGGGATGCAGTCTTTGCATTGTCCGCATGGATCAACAAACCAATGCCTCCTGCGGTCTGCGTCAGCTCAATCGTAATCTTTCCAAGGTGCTCTGGTTTGAGCTGTATTTCCACCTTATCGCCTGTGTTTTTCAGTTCCGCACGCACGGTATCCGCTATACGGGCATCCATATCAGCCGACGCCGTATCCACGGCTTGTGCAGCGTCCGCTACCTTCACCGGCACATTTTCCACATTCTGGAACACAGGCTGTTCCGCCTGTGCGACGGTAACCTGTACCGGCTTTTGTGCGTCTTCAGTAGTACTCTGCCCGGGCGTATTTTCTCCATCTGTCTTTACAGCCGTCGAAAGATACACCGTAGGCTCGCTCTGCTTTATGACCGACTGACCTGTTTGGACGGTCTGCCCTCTTTCTTCTGGCTGCCGTACCTGTCTGGGTATCTCTGATGCGATTTCCTCTACCGGCTGCTGCAGCACGTTCTGCACTTCCGATGCCGCTTGTTGCACACCCGTCCCCTTTGCCGTCACCATTGGATCGACTGTTGGCTGCGGCAGGTTTGCTACCACAGGAACACCGCCGCCAGCCGGCTGCTCTTCAATTGCCGCTGGCACAATAAACTGCTGCACCGCCAGCGCCGCCATCAACTGCTGCGCCGCCGCGGCTTCTTCGGTCCCATTCGCCTCCTGCAATTTTTCTGGTGGCTCTCCGCTGCCCTGCGGCACCTCTATCTCCCCATCAATTTCCTGCGGGGCTGCGGCGTCGTTCTTTTTCCGTGCAAGCAGATCCTGAAAATCGTTTTTAGGCGGATCGTCCGTGCTTACGTTGCCCTTTGCAGAATACTGCAACAGTGATTTGAGCAACGCGATCTGTTCCGTATTCATTCTTCCTCACCTCCTTTCACCGCACCGCTGTCAATGCGCCATTCTGGAAACAACGCGTGCAGCCGACACAAATTCATCAATCATCTGCTCCTCGTTTTTCTGCTCCTGCTTATGATAGGCGTCCAGCTTTTTTTCTTTCAGCTTTTCAATCGTCGCCTTATCTCTTTTGGCTGCAATCACCGCTTCCCGCTTCTGATCTTCTACCCTGCGCAGTTCTTCCAGAGCCTTTGCCGCAGCCTGTATTTCCTTTTCCTGTGTCCGTAGCATAAGGTCATAGCCCATCGCATCCGCAACAGTCATTCCATGCGCCTTGCGGACACGATATTCCTCGTTTACAGAACGGAAGCTTTGGGTAAGGCGGTCCACAACCGTCTCCTGCTCTCTGGTCCTTGCGATAGCAGCCGCATGCTCGGCACGCAGCGCATCCAGCCGCTGCTCCTGATAACGCAGCACCATTTCCATTGAAAAATGAAACTTTTTCATCGCAGCTCCCCGTCTTTTCATCGCTTTACTGGAGAATTTTCCGCATTTGCTGCAGGCTTTGCTCATAGGTAAAGGATTCGTTGATCCCCTGCATCAGGAATGCGTTTATCTTGCTTATTTTAGCGATGGCATTGTCAAGCTTGGGATTCGTTCCTGCTTTGTAAGCACCAATTGCAAGCAAATCCTCATTTTTTTCATAAATGCTCAATATATTTCTCAGTTCACTCGCCAGTCTGATATGCTCCTGCGGTGCGATTTCAACCATCAAGCGGGAAATACTGGCCGATACGTCGATTGCCGGATAATGGTTCGCGTTTGCCAGCTTGCGCGAGAGGACGATATGCCCATCCAAAATACCGCGCACTGTATCTGCGATCGGCTCGTTCGTATCGTCGCCTTCCACAAGCACCGTATACACACCGGTGATCGAACCTTTTTCAAAATTTCCGCTCCGCTCCAACAGCTTGGGTAACTCCGCATAAATGGACGGTGTGTAACCACGCGCTACCGGTGGTTCTCCCACGGCCAGTCCGATTTCGCGCTGCGCCATTGCAAAGCGCGTCAGGGAATCCATCATCAGGAGGACATCCAGCCCTTTGTCACGGAAATATTCCGCGATTGCAGTTGCCACAGAAGGGCATTTCATGCGGAGCATCGCCGGCTGGTCCGAGGTTGCAACAACAAGGATCGAGCGCCGCATCCCCTCTTCCCCCAGATCTTTCTGAACAAATTCCAGCACCTCTCGCCCGCGCTCGCCCACCAGAGCAATCACGTTAATATCCGCTTTCACATTTTTTGCAATCATACCCATCAGCGTTGATTTTCCCACACCGGAGCCTGCAAAAATACCGATGCGCTGTCCCTTCCCAATCGTCAGCGTCGCATCGATCGCACGGATACCAAACTCGATCCGCTCGCGGATCGGCGGTCTTGTCAACGGGTTAATATAGGGACTGTCAACATAGTAGCTTTCCCCCTCTGGGAAAGCCGTCCCTCCGTCTATCGGCTGCCCCATGGCATTAATGATACGTCCGCGCAGGAAGTCCCCCACCCGCAGACGAAGCCGCCGCCCTGTATTGCGCACAAAGCTTCCGGGGGCGAGTCCACTCATATTCTGGTAAGGCATCAGCAGCATATGCTCGTTTTTAAAGCCTACCACCTCAGCCAGCACCTGGCTGTTGGACTCCGCAGAATAGATACGGCATATGTCTCCCATCGCCCCCCGCCCACCGGAAGCCTCAATGGACATGCCAATAATATTTTCTATTTTCCCAGTACGGCTCAGCGTATCGCTGTCTCTGATCTGTTGGATGACCCGTTCAAGCATTGCTTTTCTTCCTTATTCCCGCCGATACCGGCTATGCGTTCTCCCGCACGATTGCGCGGATATTATCCAGTTGTGTTGATGCGCTCGCATCGATGATTTCATCCGGCATTTCGACAATACAGGTCCCGGGCTCCGCATCGTGCATCGGCACGATCTTCACATGTCCTGAAAGACCGGACAGCGCAGACGCCAGCGCCGGATCCGCCTGCGCGGCTCCTTTTACATCACAGTCCGCCACATAGATCTGCACCCACTCGCGCCGTTTCAGCTTATCAGTCGCCGCTACAATCATCCTCCGGATAATTTCCTCGCTGCTTTGCAGACTGACATGGATTACTTTTTCTGCGACTGTAATCGCAACCTGCAACAGCTCCTCCTGCAGCCGGTCGATAGAATCATCCCGAATCTGAGCCGCCTGCTGCAAAAAGCGCTGCATTTCCTGGACAGACTGCTGCGCTGCGGCCTCTGTTGCTGCGGCGGCCTCTTTCCGTCCCTTTTCCGCACCATCCGCATAGCCTTGGCTGTATCCTTTTTCGGCCGCCTGCTGATGTATCTTTGCCACCTCAGTCTCGGCTGCCTGCTTTGCCGCCGCGATAATCTCATCGGCCTGCGTATGCGCGTCCCGCAGCAATGCATCTGCTTCCGCACGGGCAAAGGACAGGGAGCGCACCGGTGGCACGCTTTCCTGCACTTCCTCCGGTTCCATGTCGCTGCGCTGCGTCGCCTCGTCCTGCTCGGCGGACTGCGACGGGGGCTCCCCCTCATAGGGGACGCTTTCCTTCAGCCGGACCATTTCCTCCAGCGTATCTGCCATCTGTTCGGTATCTGGAAGCTGATAGTCCTCCGCATGAGGCTTCATAAAATATTTGAGGATATTAGGCAATGATCTCATCCTTTCCACCCTTCAGGATAATGATTTCATTCCGTTCCTCCAAATCACGAATAATACCAACAATACGCTGTTGCGCTTCTTCCACGTCGCGGATACGCACATTGGTTGTGATTTCGAGATCCTCCTCGATATTCTGCCGCATACGCGACGACATGTTGGCAAACAGCTTTTCTGCCACCTCCCTGTTTGCCCCCTTGAGCGCCAGCACGATATCCCGTGTATCGCAATCGCGCACAAAACGCTGCACCGAACGATCGTCCATCTTGACGATATCCTCGAAAACGAACATGCGTTTGCGGATTTCTTCCGCCAGTTTGCCGTTCCGCTTTTCCAATCCATCGAAAACTGCTTTTTCGCTGGAACGCTCCAAATTGTTCATAATAGCGGCAATCTGGTCGAGTCCGCCGACCTGTACCTTTTCCGCAACGATAATATTGGCAAACTTCTTCTTCAGCTCTTCTTCCAGCATTTTTACCGCGCCAGGCGAAGCGCTCTCCATGCGGGCGATATTCTCCACAACACGCAGCTTTTTGTTTGCCGGCAGTTCCTCAATGACTGCTGCAGCCTTATCCGGATCCACATAGGACAGCACCAGCGCAATCGTCTGCGCACGTTCATGCTGTAGCGTGGAAAGAAGCGTTTTCGCGTCTGTTTTATCCAGGAAAGAGAACGCACGGTTAGTCAACGCCTTCGTCACCTTACTGAGCAGCTGATCGGCCGCCTGATCGCCAAAGGCTTTTTGCAGCACCGACCGTGCATACTCCATCCCGCCCTCTGTAACCGCCTTATTGGTCAGGCACATCTGGTAAAATTCTTCCAGCACCTGCTCCGTGCGTTCTGTCGGGACATGCCCCAGCTTGGCGACCTCGAGCGTCAGCTGCTCCAGTTCATCCGGTCCCATATATTGATAAATACGCGATGCCTTATCTGTCCCCAGCGCAACGATCACTGTGGCGGCCCTTTGCTGCGGAGTCAATTCCTGATCAGCCATTTACACCGTCCCCTTTTAACCAAACCCGTATCATCTGCGCTGCGATCTCTGGATTTTCCTCTGTAAACTTTCGGATATCCTGCTTCAGCTCCATGCTCTTTTCGTTTTGGATATCCAGCAGGTTTTCCCGTTTCTCACGCTCTGCGCGTTCCGCAGCAGCAAGCGCCGCCTGCTGCTCCAGCTCTTCCAGAGCCGCTTTTGCCTTTTTGCGGCGGCGCTGTATGATAAGCAACAGTATCACCAGCATGAGCAGAAGCCCCACCGCGCCCGCGATCGCATATATTGCCCATTTGGGCAGCTGCAGCCCGCCAATCGGCAAGCTGTCTGTATTAGTCGGCGTATCCGTGTAGAACGGCGCGATCAGCACATTAATCTTATCTGCCTGTACCTCAGGTGCAATGCCTGCCGCGCGGGCGATATGGCTGGTCAATTGTGCCGCCGCAACATTACCCGCCGCATTCTGATTGATGGTTACCGCAATCATCACATCGGTAACAACCCCTGAATTCTGCTCGCTCTGCTCGGTAGAGGAGTTCACCTTGTAGTCCTCGGTTCCTGCGTTTTTGATCCAGGTTTCATCTCCATTGACCGCGTCCTGCGATTCCATGTAAGTTTCAATGTCCGCATTGGACTGCGTACCGACTACACCGCCCGCGGTATTTTCATTTCCCCGCGTCAGCTCCTGGTCATATTCCCGCTGTCCAATGATCCCCTCGCCTTCAGGCGCCCCCTCCGGAGAGGAATAAACCGTATTCTCCTGTACACGCCGGCTGACATCCACCGTGCTGGTCACGCTGACCCGCACGTTGTCCGGCCCGTAAATCGGCGTCAGCGCCTGCATTACTTCCCCGCGCACACGGTTATTTACCTGATTTTCCAGCCGCAGCTTCAGGTCGGACGCCGAGGAGGTCGTGCTGTTTTCTGCGCCCGGCATATAGCTGTTGCCGACCGAATCCGTAACCGTAATACTGCCGAACTCCAGCCCCTTTACGCTGCGCGCAACAAGGTTTCCGATTGCATCAACATAGTTTTCCGGCAATGCGCCGCCATCCTGCATCGTTACAAAAACAGCAGCGGTCGCAGGCGTCGCGTTTTCACTGTCAAGAACATAGCGCTGATCCGAGCCCTCGGAGATATTGACCACCGCGTCCTTAACGCCTTCAAAGCAGCGGATAACCGCTGCCATCCGGTCCTGCAGTTCATAGTTGCGCACCGTGTCCCTATCCGAGTCGCTTGCCATCATACTGATATTGTTGAAATAGGTGTCATAACCGAAGCCTGATTTTGGATAGCCGTCCAGCAGCAGCTTTGCTTTCAGGTCCGGCTCCTGGGCTGCGGGCACTTTAATCGTATCTCCCTCGATCTTATAATCCGCAGCGCCGTACTCTTCCAGCTTTCCCACAATAGCTGATGCCTCATCGGTTGTCAGTCCTGTAAACAGTGTTTCGTAAGGGCGATTGTTCAGCACCACGGCAGCGATAACAGATACGATGATTACCGCCACAATAATAATTGCCGCAGTAACGATCCTTTTCTTTTTATTTTCTCCTTCAAAAAAGCTTTTCACTTTGTTGAGGTTGTTTTGCAGTTTTTCTTTTACCATTACTTCCGCCCTGTTCCCCAACTACCGATACTTCCGGCTGTGTATCCACAGCTGTTATATGCTCATGCGGGACAGTTCACTGTACGCATCGAGCGCTTTGTTGCGAAGCTGTACCAGCAGCTCCACCGACATTTGTGCCTTTGTGCTTGCGATCGTCCGAATAGCAGGGTTATCCAGTTGCCCTGTCGCCATCAGATACTCCGCTTTGTTCTTTTCCTGATCGGTCTGCCTTACATTATCGATTGCTTCCTGGAAAATCTGCTCAAAAACCGGAAGCGCCGTCCGTTCGGAGTACTCCCGCTCTTCTTTCCCCACGGAAATGGGCAAGGCATCCCATAAGGGATGTATATTGGAAATCACTGCCATCCTTACGCTCCCTCCTGTTTACTTACCGATTTCCAGCGCGCGCGACGCAACTGTTTTCAGCGTATTAAATGCCGTAACATTTGCCGAAAATGCCTGTGTCGCTGCCATCGCATCGCTGATCTCCTTGACCAGATCAATATTGGGCAGCTCAACATATCCCTGCGCGTTCGCATCCGGATGCGTGGGATCATACGACAGCTTAAACGGGCTTGTGTCTTCAATAATCTGCGTCACCCGCACGCCCCCCTGCTGGGACAGCCCGCCGGCAGCCGCCGGTACACCTCCTGCGGCCTGTGCCAAAACATTGCGGAACGAGTCCCTTCCGTTTTCCGCTTCCATGACCACCAGCTTTCTGCGGTATGGTCCGTTTCCACCTTCGACTCTTGTGGTGTTGATATTGGCTACATTTTCCGAAATAACATCCAAACGCAGCTGCTGGGCGGTCAACGACGAACCCGTAATGTTCATTGAACTGAGAAAAGCCATTCCGCTACCCTCCTGTTATTGTCCGCGGATTGCAGTGCGCAGCAAAGAGAGATCATCAGAAACCGCGCTCATTACATGCTGCAACTGCAGCGCGTTGCGCGCCAGCTCAATCCCCTGCTCCGTTGCATCCACACCGTTTCCATCCATGCGCGCCGTTTCATTTTCCGCGACATGAATAACCGGTCTTGCACCCTCTATAGCCTCGCGCAAGCCGCCGCCCGACGGTACAGCGGCTTGCAGACGGCTACGCAGCGTTTCTTCAAAGGTCACATATTTGGTTTTGTAATTCGGTGTTTCAACATTCGCCAAATTATCTAAGATCGCGGTTTGCTTTGTCCACAGAAAATCCATGGAACGTTCCATCATCAACAGTGAATTACTGGTAAGCGCATCCATTTTTCCCTCATCTCCAAACTGTCGAACCCTACAAGTTCTTCCGAATTATATACGAAATAATCATTCTGTTATATTTTACATCTTCTCCTGATTAGGGTCAACGTTTTTTCGACAATAATCGATATTTGTTTTCAACATCTATAGACATTTTCAACAAATCCGTATCACTCAGATGCTCTCCACCCCTTTTATCACCGAAAAAAAAAAAAAAAACCACTTATTTGTACTAATAATTCACCATTACAGCCTTATTTTCCACACTTATTTCTTTTTTTGTTTAAATAGTCAATTTTTTATAATACTTTTCCCAATAATTCCTATAATTTCAACCGCTCCTATGTACGTGCTCGTAATCATGCGTTATTTTTATGGAATGACATTACATAATCGTTTTTTATTGCAGCGTCTCTCCATCAATACATAATATAAAATTCGTTTATTTATATGAACATCACTTTCCTGATAAAGGCTCTCCTCCCGTTTCCTTGTCGCGGCTGTCCTCACAGAGACGCCGCTGCCTCTAAGCTTTAGTGGGCGCGGCCTAAAGCCGCGCCCACTATCCCCAAGCATGCGGACATCTGCTCTCCAGCGTCCTATGCTCATATGTAATTTAACAAAAATTTATATATAAGAAGATGCTAATTGAATATAGCGGTATGCCCAATAGGTATATGGCACATCTTTGTAAGACACTCCACTGCCGCCGGAGGTCCTGTTCAGCAGGCGCGTCATCAGCGCCGCTACTTCGCTTCGCGCGATATAGCTAAACGGACGGAACGTCCCATCCGCATACCCATTGACCCACCCGCGGGACACCGCATAATAGATCGCATCCTCGTTCGTAGCACCTGTCACATCGCTGAACCGCAGCGTACCGCGCGAATAACTCGGCGATCCCATCAGCCGGTAAAGCATCTCTACAAACTCTGCCCGCGTAATATACTGGTTCGGATGGAAGTAGCTTGTTACATCAATAATACCCGCATTTGCAAAGGCATTGATTTCACCTGCGCACCACATGTTGTAGGGTACATCGATAAATATATCCCCTGTGTTGGAAACGTTCTCAACATCGGACAATCGGTACAGCATGACGACAGCCTCTGCCCGTGTCATATTGGCTTCCGGCCGAAAGGTGCCGTCGGCATAGCCGTTGAGGAACGCGATCCTGCTTGAAGTATTGAGCTTTACCGTTCCCGTTGGCTTTACCGAATCCCTTGAATAATAAGCCCGTCCAGAAACCGTAACATTTTCTTCTATGTCATCCAGATACAGCGTCACTACGCCGTCCGCATTGCGGCTCATCTGATAGCTCTCCCCGCCGACGCGGATGTATGCCTTATCCGCCCCCACAGTGCGGCTACTGCCCCCGATTTTCACTGTAATCTCATCGATCTGGTAATTCTTATTGGGCGTAAAGTAAAACCGTACGCTGTCTCCCGCATCGATCCGGCTACCGGAAACGCTTTTGGTAATCTTCATATTGCTGGAGCTGTTGATCGTAAGCGAGGGGCGGGACACCGTGCTTGAGCTATTCGAGGTCGCCCCTACCGTGACAGGCTCCCTGATATTATCGATATAAAGCGTATATTCCCCGTTGCCGTTGTCCTGAATCTCATAATTACGGTTGCCTACACGGATTGTCTCATCATCCGGATCGGCGGAAGCCTTGCTTTCCCCAATCCGAACGGTAATTCTCTTTACGGAATACCTATCCGACGTGGTGCTGATCGTAAAAGCGGCGTCCTCACCACGGGCTACCGTATCCCCCACATCTGAATCAATATTGATGCGGGAACCCTCCTCCAGCTTGATGGGAATATTGTTTTCATCGTATGTGGAGGCAAATTCAATCGTGACATCATCTGTGATTTCCGGAAGCACAAAGGATACGCTGTCATCTGATTCCCGCACGGAAATGCGGTCGTAATTCACCATGAAGTAAGACTGCTCCGGCGTCCATGTTGCATAGGTTTTCCCAACCTGCACCAGCATCTGGTCGATCAGGTAGCCTTCCTCCGTTGAAACCCGAACTGAAAGGGAATCCCCCTCATCCACAGTGGTCGTTTCACTGCCGGGGCGGTCAAGCTCCAGCCCGTCATCCATATAAATGCGTACCTTGTGCGTAACCGGTATTTTTTCTATGGATGGCGTGATCCTCAGATCGCCATACAGCGGGCCACTGACCGTCGTCTGATCGGCGGCACTCCAAGCAATTTTCAACCCATTCCAATCACCTGAAGAGGACACCGTGTTCGTCTCCGTTTTTCCATTTACGGTATAGGACAGGTACAGGCTTTTCAGCTGATACCCCTGATCCGGCGTAACAGAAAGTGTCGTCCTTTCGCCGTTTCCATATGTACCGCTCCCGCCTGTTTTCCCATCTTCTGGTTCGTCAATTTCCGCATCATACTCTGTGACGGGCGCGTAGGCAGATATGCTGATATCCGCGTCCGCTGTCAGCTGCCCCGCTGTAACCGTCAGCCTGCATGTATTGGAATAGCTCGGCCACTGATCCACCTGCGCCGATATCCCACTATTCACATCCGCTCCGCTCAGCATATCCTGCTCCAATGTAAGCGAAACCGTTGATCCTGCCTCTGGTTTAATTTCTATGGTTATATTTTCCAGCCGGTACCCCTCCTCCGTTACGAGGGTAAAGGAGGCGCTTTTTCCGTCAGTCAGCTCCACTTCACCATTCGGCTCAAATTGGACCTTGCTGCCGCTTCCGTTTGCAATATCTACCGTTGCAGCATTAGATGCAGATCCTGTTGGAGAATCTTCAACACTCCCAATCTCCGCCGCAAGAGCAGCGGGCGTTGGCATAAGCAGTACTGCCGCCAGCAGACCGGCCAATCCCTGTGTCCATTTCCCATTCATACGCACCGCGTCCTTTCCTGCGCACGGCCGGGCACCGCTTTCGCTGGCGTCTTCGCTGCCGTGTAAATACCTTTTTATTATTTATCGGACATATCCATCAGAAAAATAACCATGATTTCACGCCTTTTTGCTTTTCATCGTTTTCGCTCATTTTAATCTCTGTTCCCGCTTTGTTTTGTGCGCAATTTCCGTTGCCTTTGTCACAGGCAGAACGGTATCATATATACAGATATTTTTGATGAAAGAAGGGATCTCAGGATAATGAAACGCTTTTTCATATCTTTTTCCGTTTGTCTATTTTGCCTGCTGTCCGCTTGCAGCGGCGACAGCTCTGCTTCCGAAACCATATCCACTTACAGCTTCGGCGAGGATACGATTCCCGCGCTGGAGCAGGTGATGACGGAACAGTCCGGCGGGCGCCTGACCGCTGTGCTTTCTCCCGAAAGCACAGCGGGTGATGACGCAGGTACTGACGACGGCAACGCAGAGCGTACAGACAGTGCGGGCAACGAGGCCGACGCGACCTCCCCCTACATCGCTTACGACTATCAGCAATTCACTGAATATCAGACCGGTCCTGTCGTGCGCTCCTATGTCGATCTTCTGACTGGCGAGGCCATCGCCCTACAGCCTGAGGAAAAGCCGGACGACAGTGTCTATACCCAGCCTGTCGGCTCCATTCTGCTCACCCGTCAGGCGGTCATGGACGGCGCTACGTCTGCAAACAGCGAAGGGGAAAATACTGGCGACGGCGAAGCAACGTCCTATGCATCGCTCCCGCATGACCCTGAACTGCTATTCCGCGTCCGCATTGACTGGACGCCGACCAGTTGTCTGGTTACGCTCGACCATGTAGCCGGGCAGGACTTCGGCAACTCCCTGCTCACAGCCGGCTCTGCCCTCTCCTTTTCCACCGCGAAAGACCTGCTGAACACCGTCTCCCCCGAAGAAATCGGCCTGCCAGGTTCTTCCATGTCCGAATACAGCCTGAAGCCCGGTCCCGGCTTTGTAGAGGTGGACCATACTGCATGCCTGACAATTTATGTATATCAAAAAAACGCGGCAGGTACGAATTCCCTTGTCGAAACCTACTTTATCTCCTCCGACGGGTCTACTCTGTACCGTCAAACCGGCACCGAACCGAATCAGGTGGAGAAAATCACGCTGTCCGGAGGGCATACTTCCCAGGCCGCCTCTTCGGATAGGGAACCCACTGAATAAGCCACATACTCATTGAAGGGCGTTTTTGGGCATTCGCTCCCTACCGCTCCCCTCCCATATGCAAAAAGGCGCTATCCAGCTTGGATAGCGCCTTTTTGCAATAATATCCTGTGTTATAAAAGCCTGTCTAACGGTTGCTCTTAAGTTATTTATTATGCAAGCTTTCCATTTGTGCGTTAACCACATCCTCGCTTACCCGCATCGCGTCCAGCGTCAGCTGCAGCAGCTCGTCCAGTGTAAGCCCGCACAGCTCCGCCCCCCGCGCGATCACCTCGCGCGAACAGCCGGCAGCGAATTTTTTATCCTTATATTTTTTCTTCAGGCTTTTCAGCTCCATGTCCTGCACGCTTTTGGAGGGCCGCATGAGCGCGGCCGCGCCGATCAGTCCGGTCAGCTCATCCGAGGCAAACAGCAGCTTTTCCATTTCGTGCGTCGGCTCCACATCCGAGCAAAGCCCCCAGCCGTGGCTGCACACCGCATGGACAGTCGCCTCGTCCGCCCCGCCCTCGCGCAGCAGCTCGGGCGCCTTGACGCAGTGCTGCTCCGGCCATTGTTCAAAATCAATATCATGCAGCAGACCGGCTACGCCCCAAAAATCCGCGTCCTCGCCCCGCTGCTCCGCGAAATACCGCATAACGGCCTCGACCGTCAGCGCGTGGCGCAGATGGAACGGTTCCCTGTTATATCTGCACAAAAGCTCCCATGCCTGTTGTCTTTCCATTGCCTAACATCCTTTCCGCGTTTTTCTGTTTTCGTTTTCCGTCCGGCCGCGCGCTACTGCAGCCACGACGGCTTTTCCCTCATACGCACGCCCGCGGCAATGCCCAGCGCTGCGTACATGGTGACGATCGACGTGCCGCCGTAAGAGAAGAACGGCAGCGTCAATCCCATGACAGGCAGCAGGCCGACGTTCATGAAGATATTCATAAACGTCTGGAACAGGAACATGCCCGACACCCCCACGGCGAGCAGCGACGAAAACGTCGTTGACGCGCGGTACGAAACATAAAACAGCCGCAGGATCAGCAGCGTCAGCAGGCCGATGATGAGCATGCAGCCGATAAAGCCCAGCTCCTCGCCCGCGACAGAAAAAATATAGTCGGTCTGGTTTTCCGATACAATCTGCATCTGCGTCATCGTGCCGTTGGTCAGGCCCTGCCCGCTGAGCTGCCCCGAGCCGATCGCGATCTTGCCGTAGGTCGCCTGGCGCGAGATATCCGGATCGATCGACGGGTCGAACAGCACCAGGATGCGCGTGATCTGGTAGCCCACCAGGACAAAATTCCACAGGAACGGTATGCTGACCAGCCCGAGCCCCGCGCCCACGGCGATCCACTTCATCGACAGACCCGCGGCAAACAGCATAATCAGCGCGATCATAAAATACTGGATCGCCATGCCAGTATCGCCCGAGGCAACGACCACCGCGCCCATCATGATGAGCGTGTGCAGGCCGATCACGAACAGGCCGCGCCATTCGCTGATGTGCTCGCGTATTTCGGAAATGTGCGCAGCAAGCGTAAAAATAAAAATCAGCTTGCCCAGCTCGCCCGGCTGCAGGCTGGTCACGCCCAGGTTGAGCCACGCGCGCTGGCCGTTGACCTCCTGCCCAAGTGGGGTGAACAGCAGCATCTGCAGGCCGATATTGAGCAGCACGAATATCTTCCACCAGCCGCTCATGGTTTCCAGGTCAATCAGGCTCATCACGACAAACGCGCCCAGGCCGATGATAATCGCCGCCGCCTGCACGAACAGGTTGCGCGTGCTGCCATCCAGCCCGCTCACGGGATTGAGCGTTGCCGAATAAATCAGCACCATGCCATACGCCGAGCACAGAAGCGCGAGGACAAGCAGATAAAGGTCGGTATTTTTCAGGTAATGTCTGACGGTTTTGAAAACGTCCACGCCGCCCCTCCTTTTCTATATGGGATTTGCGCCTGTTTTATATCATACCACAATGCAGCGCCGTTTGCGAGTCGCAAATTCAGCAAATTTTTCGCGTCTACCGCTGGAAAACTGTGCAGAACATTGTTATAATATTGACACTGTGTAAATTATACGGGAGGAAATGTTATGTTATCCGATATCGAAATCGCGCAGAGCTGCCAGATGCGCCCGATCGCGGAAGTCGCCGCGGCTGCCGGGCTGGATGCGGACGACCTGGAGCTGTACGGCAAGTACAAGGCCAAGCTGTCCACAGACGTGTGGACCAAGCTGGAGGGCCATGAAAACGGCAAGCTGGTGCTCGTCACCGCCATCAACCCCACCCCCGCGGGCGAGGGTAAGACCACCACGACCGTCGGCCTCGGTCAAGCGATGGCCAAGCTTGGCAAGAATGCGGTGATCGCGCTACGCGAGCCATCCCTCGGTCCTGTATTCGGCATCAAGGGCGGCGCGGCCGGCGGCGGCTATGCGCAGGTTGTGCCGATGGAGGACATCAACCTGCATTTTACTGGCGATATGCACGCTATCACCGCCGCGAACAACCTTCTCTGCGCCATGCTGGACAACCACATGCAGCAGGGCAACGCGCTCGGCATCGACCCGCGTCGCGTGATCTTCACCCGCGTGATGGACATGAACGACCGCAGCCTACGCAATATTACGATCGGCCTGGGCGGTAAAATGAACGGCGTGCCGCGCGAAGACCATTTTATGATCACGGTCGCCTCCGAGATCATGGCGATCCTGTGCCTAGCCTCCGACTTGGACGACCTGAAAAAGCGCTTCGGTGACATTCTGGTCGCCTATTCCTACGCAGGCAAGCCAATCTTCGCGCGTGACCTGCATGCGGAAGGCGCGATGACCGCGCTGATGAAGGACGCGATCAAGCCCAACCTGGTGCAGACGCTCGAAGGCACCCCCTGCCTGATGCACGGCGGTCCGTTCGCCAATATCGCGCACGGCTGCAACAGCGTGCAGGCGACCAAGCTCGCCTTAAAGCTCGCGGACATCGCCATCACCGAGGCCGGCTTCGGCGCGGACCTTGGCGCGGAAAAATTCTTGGACATCAAGTGCCGCAAGGCTGGCCTCTCGCCCGACTGCATCGTCCTCGTAGCGACCGTGCGCGCGCTTAAATACAACGGCGGCGTATCCAAGGCCGAGCTGAACGCGCCCGACCTGGCCGCGCTCGAACGCGGCGTCTGCAATCTGGACGCGCACCTGGACAACATGCAGAAGTTCGGCGTGCCGGTGGTTGTGGCCATTAATTCGTTCCCGACCGATACCGAGGAGGAGGTCGCTTTCATCCGCGCGCACTGTGCAAAGCGCGGCGTGCGCGTGGCTCTCTCCGAGGTGTTCACCAAGGGCGGCGAGGGCGGCAAGGCGCTTGCAAACGAGGTGCTCGCCGTGCTGGACGAGGGCAAAGCGGACTTCCATATGCTCTACGAGGACAGCCTCCCGCTCGAGGATAAGATCCGCAGAATCGCCAAGGAGATCTACGGCGCGCTGGGCGTGACCATCGCCCCGGCGGCGCACAAGGAGCTGGCGAACATCACCGAAATGGGCTACGGCCATCTGCCGGTATGCGTGGCGAAAACGCAGTATTCGCTGTCCGACGATCCGGCGCTGCTCGGCCGGCCAACCGAATTTGTGGTCAACGTGCGCACGGCGCGCCTGGCCGCAGGCGCGGGCTTTGTCGTCGTCGAGACCGGCGCGATCATGACCATGCCCGGCCTGCCCAGGGTACCGGCTGCGGAAAATATCGACGTGGATCGGGAAGGCAGGATCACCGGCCTGTTCTAACGCTTCCTGACGCAAAGGTCGCCTGGGGGCGGCCTTTGCCTTGCCCCAACCCAACAAGGAGGGAAAACGCCCATGCAAATCAGCCTGATCCTGATGCGGGAGATCGTCCAGCTGTTCATCATCCTGCTGATGGGCTACATCATCGTAAGGGCAAAGCTGCTCCGTCCGGAGGACAGCCGCAGCCTATCGGTCGTCATGGTATACCTGCTCACGCCCTGCGTCATCATCAACGCTTTCCAGGTCGAATACACGCCGCAGGTCATGGCCGGGCTTATCTTCTCCTTCGCCATTTCGATCGCGGCGCACATCCTGTTTCTGTTGCTCACCCGCCTGCTTGCCGGTCCGCTGCATCTGGATGTGATCGAACGCACCGCCGTTATCTACACCAACGCGGGTATCCTGGTCATCCCGCTTGTGAACGCGCTGCTCGGTCCGGAATACGTCATTTATTCCTGCGCGTTCATCGTGGTGCAGCAGGTGCTGATCTGGACGCACTGCCGCAGCCTGCTCTGCGGCACGCGCGGCATGGAATGGCGCAAGCTTTTCCTGAACGTCAATATTATCGCGATTGTGGCTGGCTGTGCGTTGTTCCTGCTGCGCGTGCCGCTGCCCGCCCTTATCAACGACACGTTGGGTACGCTGGGCGATATGTTCGGGCCGCTGGGCATGCTGCTGGCCGGCATGGTCATCGCGGACACACCGCTGCGGCGCCTGTTCACCACGCCGCGCAATTATCTGCCCGTGCTGCTCCGCCTGCTGGCCTTCCCGCTTGTGACCGTGCTGCTGCTGCGGGCTGCCGGCGCGGCCGGCTGGATTGCGGACGGAAAGAATATTCTGATGATCGTCTATCTCGCCTGTATCACCCCCGCCTGTGCGACCGTGACCTCGCTCGCGCAGCTCTACGACCGCAACGCCGCGTATTCCAGCGCACTGTATGTACTGACAACGCTGCTTTCCATCGTGACTATGCCGGTGATGATTGGCGTATACGACGCGCTGATATGAGGATATGGCAGGAAAAAGCCGCCCGAATGGGGCGGCTTTTATGTTATGTAACCGGTATTTCCTGCCCGGCGAACACCACTGCCTGCACATCGTCAGCAGAGATGTGACCGAGGCCATTATTAAATGGTGCAAATTCCATTCGGGTCTTTTCTCCATTCTCATCCTCAATACCTGCCGATTGGCATCCGATTCGTTCCCCTGATTTCAGCAGCAGATATGTATTGCTCTGATCCCAGCCGAACAGCGCTTCATTTGCGCCGCTCCACTCAGCCGATATATCAAGCGCGGAAAATTGCAGGCAGTCCAAGGTCACCGTACCAGCATCCGTCTGAATGGATTTACCGACCAGCAATGTCTCCCCATCATCGTTGCGATCCACTGGGAAAGTAAACTCCCAGCATCCGTCCAACTCTTGCAGTTCGCCATCCGCCTCATACCAAAAGCCGTTAAACAAAGCAGACGCCTCGCCTGTCAGCGCAAAATCCGTTGCGCTCAGCCGAATCAGGAACTCCAACGGAGCATCCTCCTGCCCGTTAACGCTAAGGAAACTTATATTGCTGCCATGTGATAGCTGCGTTTTCTGGTCGGGTATGGTAAACTCCCAGTCACAAAAACCCGCATCGGCATACTGCGTTCCCGAACGGTTCGTCCAGTTATCCACCCGCATCGTCTTTTCTGTTTCACTGGCTACCGTCCCCTTAAGGTAGACATACCATGTGTCCCCGTATATTTCATCCAGCGTAACTGTAAGGCCTGCGTCCGACTGACTGAGCCCCAGCGCGGTTCCCGTATGCGTATCCTCCCAACTTGCCATGGTATTCCGGATGTTATCCCGTACAGCCTGTACTGCAAATGCCCCGGAAAACGTCAGCGCCGCCGCAACTGCAACCGCTACCATCCCTCTCATTCTGCGCCGCGGCTTATGGCACCGTTCTACGCGCATGCGCACCGCCTTCTGTTGACGGTTGTCAAATGTTACGTTTTGCAAGGCGGAATTGCATTCTTCTCTAAATATTTTCCTCATAATACCACTCCTTCAGCATGGGTTTAAGCTGTTCCCTGGCCCGTTTGAGCCGGCTAACTACGGTGTTCGTCCGCACATGCAGAAGCTGTGCGATCTCACGCGCCTTGTAGCCCTCATAATAGTGCAGCAGGACGACTGCTCGGTATTTGGGTGCGAGCGACAGCACCGCACGAATCAGCGTGTCATCCGCCCCGTCAGACGCATCGGCCAGCAGGGCGGCAAGCGCTTCGCCGTCCGCGCGGCGCTTGTGCCATGGCGACAGGAGATAGCTTTTGCACACATTGATCGCAATGCGCGTCAGCCACGTTTTTTCACCGCTCTCGCCGCGAAAGCCGCCTGACCGCCACGCGCGGAAAAAAGTGTCCTGCACTGCATCCTCAGCCAGCGTGCGGTCGCCAAGGTACAGGGTACACAGGCGCAACAGGTCGGTGCCATAAGCCACCATAGCATGGTCAAGGTCGAATGCCTCCCTCATAGAGGGCGGGGCTGTGATTTCCCTCATCGTTCCCTCCTCCTTTCTGCCTATTAGACCCCTGCAGTGAAAAAAATATTGCATGCATTTTCTCCTGCTTCTTTCCAAAGTGTAAAAATCTTTTTTTCCGCCACAGGATATGATATACTGAACCTGTTACAATGTAGCATACCCACCCTCTGCTGACAAGGATGTGTAAATGATGGAAAACTTTACGTTATCCAACGGTGTGTCTATTCCCGCCGTTGGATATGGCACTTATCTTGCGGACTGCGACAGCGCCGCAGTCGTCGAAAATGCTCTGCGCGCGGGCTACCGCCATTTTGACACCGCTTCTTTTTATGGCAACGAGGCCGAGCTGGGGCGCGCCCTCCAACAATGCGGCGCGGCGCGCGGCATGCTTTTTCTAACCTCCAAGCTGTGGAAGACCGAGCTGGGCTACCGGCAGGCGCTCGACGCATTCGAGCGTTCTCTGGAAAAGCTCGGCACAGACTACCTCGACCTATACCTGATCCACTGGCCGCGTCCGGACGACCTCTCCGCGGAGTGGGCCGAGCTTGACCGCGGCACCTGGCGCGCCCTGGAGGAGTTATACCATGCGGGCCGCGTTCGCGCGATCGGCGTGAGCAACTTCCTGCCCCACCACCTGCGCAGCCTGATGGAAACCGCGGAGGTCGCGCCCATGGTCAATCAGATCGAATTCCATCCGGGCTACCCGCAGACCTGGAACGTCGAATTCTGCAAGGCGCACGGCATTCTGCCGGAGGCGTGGAGTCCGCTCGGCCGCACGCGCGTGCTGGACGATCCGTTCCTGCGCGAGCTGGCGGCCGGATACGGGAAGTCCGTCGCGCAGCTCTGCCTCCGCTTTGCCCTACAGCGCGGCGTGCTGCCGCTGCCCAAGTCCTCCGCGCCGGAACGTATGGCGGCCAATCTCGACATTTTCGATTTTACGATATCGGACGCGGATATGGATCGCATCCTCACCCTGCCGCAGTTCGGCTGGTCCGGCCTGCATCCGGACTTTCCCAAGCAGCAGCCCTGAACGGGCGCAGCCGGCCGCGCAAGCGGCCGGCTGGCATTTTTGCTTGACAAGCCGCGCGGAATGCGGTATACTGACCCCGTTAATAAATGATTTGAGGTGGAAGGATGAAATAAGCTCTTCTTGCAGGATTCATTGGGCTGGCAGACCGCTTTGGTTTGCCGCACCCGCTTGCAGGAGCGCTTATTTTGTCTTTGCCGCCTTTTTCTGCGCCTTTTTGCGCGTGGGAAGCGGTCTGCGTCGTCCTGCACCGTTTTTCATGCGTAGGAGGTGCATTTTTATGTCTGTCATCGAAATTTCCAATCTGACCTTTGCCTATGAGGGCAGCTATGACGCTATCTTTGAGAACGTTTCCCTCCGGCTGGACACCGACTGGCGGCTCGGTCTGGTCGGCCGCAACGGGCGCGGCAAAACGACGCTGCTGCGGCTGCTCCAAGGCGCGCTGCCCTGCGGCGGCGCGGTCCGCTCCACCGTGCCGTGCGACTATTTCCCTTTTCCCATCCCCGACCCGTGCAAGGACGCAATCGGTGTGGTCGAGGACGTGCAGCCGGACTACGAATACTGGCGGCTCGCGCGCGAGCTGTACCGGCTGGCGCTTTCGGACGAGATCCTGTACCGGCCGTTCCGCTCGCTGTCCGGCGGCGAGCAGATGCGGTTGTTGCTCGCGTTGCTGTTTGCGCGCGAAAACCGCTTCCTGCTGATCGACGAGCCGACCAACCATCTGGACACGGAAGCCCGCGCGCTGGTGGCGGATTACCTGAAAAGCAAGCGCGGCTTCCTGCTCGTCTCGCATGACCGCGCGTTTTTGGATGGCTGTGTCGATCACATCCTTTCGATCAATAAATCGGATATTTCGCTGCAAAAAGGCAATTTTTCGTCCTGGTTCTCCAATAAAGAACAAATAGACGCTTTTGAGCTGGCTGAAAACGAGCGCTTACGCGCGGATATCCGGCGGCTGGATGAAGCGGCCAAGCGCGCCGCCCGCTGGTCGGATCGGACCGAGTCCGAAAAGCACGCGCGCAACAGCGGCCTGCGTCCCGATCGGGGCTATATCGGCCACAAGGCAGCCAAGATGATGCAACGCGCCAAGTCGCTGGAAGCGCGGCGGCTGGATGCGGTGGAGCAAAAGGCGGGGCTGCTGCACAACGTCGAGCGCGTGGACGATTTAAAGCTCCACCCGCTCTCCTACCGCGCGCAGGCGCTTGCCGAGCTGACCGACGTGGCCGTGCAGTACGGCGGCGCGCCGGTCGTCGCGGACGTGCGCCTTGCGGTGACGCGCGGCGCGCGCATCGCACTCACCGGACGAAACGGCAGCGGCAAATCCAGCCTGCTCAAGCTGATCGCCGGTCAGGATATCCCGCACACCGGCACAGTGCGGCTGGGCAGCGGGCTGACCGTGTCCTATGTGCCGCAGGACGCGTCCTTCCTCTCCGGCAGCCTGACTGGCTATGCCGATGCCTGCAGCGTGGACCGCACGTTGTTCCTCTCCATCCTGCGCAAGCTGGACTTTGCCCGCGTGCAGTTTGAAAAGGATATGGCGGATTACAGCGCCGGGCAAAAGAAAAAGGTGCTGCTTGCCCGCAGTCTCTGCGAGCAGGCGCACCTGTATCTGTGGGACGAGCCGCTCAACTATATCGACGTATTTTCCCGCATGCAGATCGAGCAGCTCCTGCTCGCGTACCAGCCCACACTGCTGTTCGTCGAGCACGACCGCGCATTCTGCGAAAAGATCGCCACCGAAACCGTGCGGCTGTGACCGTTTACCTCTCCAGCCGCCCCCCGCAGCGGGGGCAGTGTTCCTCCCCGCCGTTCAGGGGCTTCCCGCAGTGCGGGCATCTCATCCATAGGCACGCGATGCCGACTTCGGCCAGCAGATAGCTGCCGATCAGCACGGCCAGCGCCGGCCGCTCCCAGGCAGCATAAGGGCTGCACGCCAGCGCGAGAAACACCGACACGGAAAGCGCCCAGCGCAGGCGTGCCGCCCACACATGGCCGCGTGCCAGCTTTGCCGATGCGGGCGACGCATGGTCCCGCCGGATGCGGCCGCAGTCCTCGAGCGAGGAGCCGCAATGCGTGCAGTATCGCGCGCCGAACTTCAGCCCCTTGCCGCAGTACGGGCAGCGGTAGCCGGCGAGCAGCACCGCCGTACCCGCGACCGCCAGCAGAAGGGCGCCCCCGATCGTCCACGGCGTTTCCCATGCGGGCCAGTCGTGCCGAACCGCGGTATACAGAAGCACCGCCAACGCCGCCGCGAGCAGGCTAACTCCTGCGATTTCTGCCTTTTTGAAGCTCATGCCGTTCCCCTCCCCTGTTTTCGCTTCCAGTATAGCACCCCTGTGTTAAATCCGCAGTGCGGTGCGCATAAAATTCCGGCAAAGCGCCGCGCCGGCCTGCGCCTTGCCATTTGCGTCCCGCCGTGGTATGATAGTTAGAGAATGTATAGAAAAGGTGTTTTGATGGAATATATCACCCACTCCCCCGAGGAGACCGAAGCCCTCGGCGCGGAATATGCGCGGTCGCTGCGCCTAGGCGACGTGGTCGCGTTTTCCGGCGACTTGGGCGCGGGAAAGACCGCGTTCACGCGCGGCGTGCTGCGCGGTCTGGGATACAAGGGCCGTGTGACCAGCCCGACCTTTGCGATCGCCAACGAATATGACACGCCCGCCGGGCGTGTGGCGCATTTCGACCTGTACCGCATCCTAGACAGCGAGGCGCTGATCGAGATCGGCTTTGACGAATATTTGGGCGGGGATCGCATTGTGCTGATCGAATGGAGCGAAAACGCGGCCGATATTTTGCCGGATTCCTATAAAACCGTGCATATTTCGTACGGAAATGCTGAAAACGACCGAGCGGTCACGATTGGGGAGGTATCCGCTTGAAGATACTTGCATTCGAATCCTCAGCGGTCAGCGCGTCCGTCGCGCTCATTGAGGATGAGCGGCTGGTCGCACAGTCTTTCCAAAATTGCGGCCTGACGCACTCGCGCACGCTGCTGCCCATGGCGGAGGACCTGCTCGCCAACTGCGGTGTATCCTTGGACGAGATCGACGCCATCGCGGTTGCACACGGCCCCGGCTCGTTCACCGGCGTACGCATTGGCGTGGCGACGGTCAAAGGGCTTGCGCTCGGCGCGGGCAAGCCCTGCGTCGGCGTATCCACGCTGGAAGCGATGGCCTGGGGCGCGCGGGTGCTGGGTGGCCCGCTCTGCTGCGTGATGGATGCCCGCGCCGGACAGGTATACAACGCCCTGTTCACGGTCGAAAACGGCGCGCCGCGCCGTCTGTGCAGCGACCGTGCGCTGCGGCTGGCCGATCTGGGCGAAGAAATCGGCGGAGCGCCGTATTTTCTGGTTGGAGACGGGGCCGATCTATGTTATAATACCCTTAAGGAACGATGTCCCGGCCTGCGTCTTGCGCCGCCCGAATTGCGGTACCCCACAGGCTTCGGCGTGGCGGCCGCCGCCCTGCCCCTTTTGAAAGCAGGCCAGACCTGCCCGCCGCAGGCGCTTGATGTCTTTTACCTGCGCCGCCCGCAGGCCGAACGGGAGCGTCTCAAACGGCTTTCCGGGCAACAATGAATTTCAGAATAAAGGAGACAACGATTATGGCAACCGTTCACGAAATGGATCATCCGCTGATCAAGCATAAGCTCAGCCTGATGCGGGACAAGACCACCGGCGTTAAGGAGTTCCGCGAGGCGGCCCGTGAGATCGCGATGCTGATGTGCTATGAGGCCACCCGCGACCTGCCGCTCAAGGAAATCACAATCGAAACGCCGGTTTCCGAGGCGCGCGTACAGGTGATCTCCGGCAAGAAGATCGCGCTGGTCCCCATCCTGCGTGCCGGCCTCGGCATGGTGGAGGGTATGCTGGAGATGATTCCGGCTGCCAAGGTCGGACACATCGGCCTGTACCGTAATCCGGAGACGCTGCAGCCGATCGAGTACTACTGCAAGCTCCCGAACGATATCGAGGAGCGCGACGTACTCCTGCTCGACCCCATGCTCGCCACTGGCGGCTCCGCGGTCGCCGCGATCGACGGGCTCAAGCGCCGCGGCGTTAAGCACATCAAGCTGATGAACCTGATCGCCGCGCCGGAAGGCGTCGAAACTGTTCAGAAGGCGCATCCGGACGTCGAGATCTTTGTTGCCGCCATCGACGACAAGCTCAACGACCACGGCTATATCGTACCCGGCCTGGGGGACGCGGGCGACCGGATCTTCGGCACCAAGTAAAAAAAACAAAAAGATGGTGCGGCTAACGCCGCACCATTTTCATGGGAGCTTTTCAAATGGAAGAAATTCAGCATTATGAGATCGAGTCCGACCGCCTGCGCTTCCGGCGGCTGCGCGCGGATGATTTTGGCCTTGTCGCCCCGATCCTGCAGGATGTGCAGACCATGTATGCTTGGGAGCATGCGTTTTCCTATGAGGAGGTCTGCGACTGGATCGCCGACATGCTGCACCGTTACCGAGAGGACGGCTGCGGTTATTTTGCTGCGCTAAGCCGGCAGACCGGCGCGCTTGTCGCGCTTGCCGGCCCTCTGGTCGAGCAGCTCCAAGAGCGGGCTGAGATCGGGATCGGCTATATCGTCCGGCGCGAGCTGTGGGGGCAGGGCTACGGCGTGGAATGCGCCCGTGCCTGCATCCGCTATGCGTTCGGCGTGCTCGGCGCGGTGCGTGTGGTCGCGACCATCCGCCCCAACAACCTGCCCTCTCTGCGTGTCGCCGCCCAATGCGGGATGCAGGCCGTCGAGCAGATCAGCAAGCATTACCGCGGCAAGGACATGCCGCATATCGTCTGTGCGCTCGACCAGCCGCTGACGCAGGGACAAGCAACGGCTGAGGACAGCGCCGATGCCTGAAAGTCAAACCAAAACCCGCCTTTTCAGGCGGGTTTTCTTCATTAACGGTATTGCTCCGCCCAGACCGGCGCTTGCTCTGCAAGCGACCGGGGGACATCCAGCACGCGCTGGTTTTCGCTGCCGCGGAACCGCAGCTCGATATTGCGTTCAGCCTCGATAAACCGCCCGTCTACCAGCAGGTCAAGCTGGGAAAGCAGCTTTTTCACAGAGGGATCGGGCAGCCCCAGAAGCTCTTCGAACGTATAGCCGGAATACGCCATCAGGTGCTTCCCCTTCTTCTTCAGCTCAACCGCCAGCCGGTACAGTGGCTCGGGCTGACAAAACGGTTCGCCTCCGGAAAAGGTCACGCCCTTTACCAGCGGGTTTTTGCACATATCGCGCAGCAGGGCTTCTAGCTCCATATCCCTGCCGCCCGCAAAATCGTGCGTCTGCGGATTGTGGCAGCCCGGGCAGTGATGTGGGCAACCCTGCGTGAACAGAGTATAGCGGAAGCCGGGGCCGTCGACAATCGACTCCCCGACCGTACCCGCAATGCGTATGGACCCTTCCATTACGCCGTATGCTCCTCTTCCAGCGAGCAGCACGCTACTGTGTGCTTTACGCGGTCATGCTCCTCCGCGCGCTTGGCGTTATTGAACCGATCGAGCGTGCCGACCAGATAGCCCGTGATGCGGCGGATACGCTCAAAGCCGACACCCTCGCCGATCAACTGCTCCTGCATTACCTTTTCTTCCATAATCGTACGCTTCCTTTCTCAATCCTTGACGATTTTCAATGTATTGGGCTGACGGTCGGCTTCCTCCGCAGGATCGCCGTGGTAGCCGAGCGTCATACTGTTCAAATTCTTGTAAAGGCCGAGCTTCTGCAGCTTGGAAAGCGGCACGCCCTCGCCCTCATGCCGGCCGCAACGCGGGCAGGTTTCACCGATGATGCCGGTATAGCCGCACACAGGGTCGCGGTCGATCGGATGGTTGATGGCGCCATAGCCGATACCCGCCTCTTTCATCGCGCGGACTACCGCCTCAAACGCCTCCAAATTCTGCGTCGGGTCGCCGTCCAGCTCGATATAGCTGATGTGGCCGCCATTGGTCAGTTCGTGGTAGGGCGCCTCTCGCACAATCTTTTCAAACGCCGAGATCGGATAATATACCGGTACATGGAACGAATTCGTATAGTAATCCCGATCGGTCACGCCCTCGATCTTTCCGTACTTCTGGCGGTCGATCTTGACGAAGCGGCCGGACAGCCCCTCTGCCGGCGTCGCAATCAGGGAGAAGTTCAGGCCGTATTTTTCGCCCGCCTTATCCACCCGCTCGCGCATGTGGCTGACGATCTCCAGACCCAGGTTCTGCGCTTCGTCGCTTTCCCCGTGATGCTTGCCGATCAGTGCCTTGAGCGTTTCCGCCAAGCCGATGAAGCCAAGCGTCAGGGTACCGTGCTTGAGCACCTCGCCCACCGTATCATCCGGTCCGAGCTTATCTGAGTCGATCCATACGCCCTCGCCCATGAGGAACGGATAATTGCGCACCTTTTTCGCCGCCTGTATCCGGAAGCGGGCCAGCAGCTGATCGAATACCAGATCGATCTTCCGGTCGAGATCCTCAAAGAACCAGTCGATATCGCCGTGGCTGCGGATCGCGATACGCGGCAGGTTGATCGACGTGAACGACAGGTTGCCGCGGCCGGTGACAATCTCGCGCGTGGGGTCATACCGGTTGGCGATCACGCGGGTACGGCAGCCCATGTAAGCGCATTCGGTTTCCGGATGGCCGGGCTTGTAATATTTGCGGTTGAACGGTGCGTCCAGGAACGAGAAGTTCGGGAACATTCGCTTGGCCGACACGCGGCAGGCCAACTTGAACAGGTCGTAGTTTGGGTCGGTTTCGTTGTAATTGATCCCTTCCTTGACCTTGAAGATATGGATCGGGAAGATCGGCGTTTCGCCGTTGCCCAGTCCCGCCTCGGTCGCCAGCAGAAGCTGCTCTGTCGCCAGACGCCCCTCGGGCGAGGTATCCGTGCCGTAATTGAGCGAGGAAAACGGGATCTGCGCGCCCGCGCGGGAATGCATGGTATTGAGGTTATGTACCAACGCCTCCATGGCCTGATAGGTGGCCTTACGGGTTTCCTTATCTGCGTATTTGCGGGCGAAGCGCACGCATTTGGCCGCCGCCTCCGTGCCAAGGTTCTCCCCCAGCGCGGCGGTCAGGGCCTCGTCATAGCCGTTCCTCCCCGCCAGACAGGCCCATTTGCCGGTCTGGCGTTCGAGCCGTTCGGTCAGCGCCGCGGCATCCACCTCATTGTTCTCATCTGCGCCATATACTTCCAGCGCTTTCGCCAGATTGTCGCGGAACAGCTTGCGGAAGGTCTTCTTCACCCCCGGCGCCATCGAGTAGTCGAAGTTGGGAACGGACTGTCCGCCATGCTGGTCATTCTGGTTGGACTGAATGGCGATACAGGCCAGCGCGGAATATGAACGGATATCGTTCGGCTCGCGCAAGAATCCATGCCCCGTCGAAAAACCGCCGGAGAACAACTGCAATAGGTCGATCTGGCAACAGGTTGTTGTCAGCGTCAGAAAATCCAGGTCGTGAATATGGATATCGCCTTCGCGGTGCGCCTTGGCATGCGCAGGGTCGAGAATAAACATCTCATAGAACTGTTTGGCGCCCTCTGAACCATACTTGAGCATAGTACCCATCGCGGTATCGCCGTCGATGTTGGCGTTTTCGCGCTTGACATCGTTTTCGAGCGAGGATTGGAAAGTCAGATCCTCGTACACTTTCATCAGTTTGGTGTTCATCTCGCGCACGCGTGTGCGCTCATTCCGGTAGAGGATATACTTTTTTGCCGTGCGGGCATGTCCGTTTTTAATCAGCACCTTCTCTACCGTATCTTGTATCTGCTCAACGGTAGGGATCTCGTCTCCAGCAGCGGCTTCCAGCGCTTTTTCCACCTGTCCGGCCAGATCGCGCGCCATTTCGTAGTCCTGGCCGCCCGACGCCTGCGCCGCGCCGAAGATCGCGCTTGCAATCTTATCAATTTCAAAGGGCGCACGGCGGCCGTCCCTTTTGATGATCTGCTGGATCATATTCGCTGTCCCTTTCCTTTTCGCCGCCGTTTGCGGCGCTCACTAAATTTCGTAGTGTTTTTCATTTTTCTGCACCATATATTGTGCCTGTATTTGATATTTTACCCCTATCCCTATACAATGTCAAGCCCATTTCGGCTTTTTGGCAGAATCACAAGAAATCCGCATTTTTTCTTGTTGCATTTTCTAATCTTTTCTTTTTCCCCCTGTGGACCATGTGAATAATCCCCTGTGGACAGCCTGCCTCCTGTGGATAAAGCTGTGTCCGCAGTGTGGAAAGCTACCGGAAGACGCAAAAACGCCCGCACCATATATCACACAATATATAGTGCAGGCGCTCTGTTCGGTTTAATCCGCCAAACCGATCGCGTTGGATACCGGAAGCGACAGGACAATGCCGTGGCTTTTGGTTTTCATGCCGACCGCTTTCATAATAGCGGTCATGATCTCCTGCTTCTCCTCGCTCTTGACCACGAGGAAAACAATCTCCTTTTCCGCCTGTATCTCGATGCCGAAAAACTGCTTAACCTCATCCTCCGCGATACCGCGGGCGGAGATCACCGTACCGCCGCGGGCGCCCGCTTTCCGCGCGACATCCATGACCAGATTGGTATACCCCTGCTCCATGACGACCGCGACCACGTCAAAGCCGTCCTTCTTTTCCGCTCTGTCCATATCCAACACCTCCGTTTGTTCTGCCTGTGTCAGCAGCTTGTGCCAACGCACACCGATTCCTGTGACCGGCACCGAAAAGGCGATGCCGCGGCCTGGGTAACGCATTTTCAGCTCATAGCCGAGCCGTTCCAGCAGATGCTGCGCCAGTTGATGCCCAGCAAGACACATCACGATCGCTTTCGATGTTTCGCCCAGGCCGAGCAGGTCAAGCATTTCCGTGCGCGCAGTCCCCCGCGCCATGCACTCAAAGCTGACCAGCGCGCGATTTTCCCGATAAACACGCAACACGCTCTCAGCCTGCGCCGTATCGACCACCGCTACAACAAGCTCGACTGCGCTGTGTACCGTCATCTGAGGCTGATACTCACTCATGCGGCGTGTCCTCCTGTAATACGATGATTTCATCCTCATCCTCTGCGGCGGGCAGTTCCTCCTCCGCTTCGGTAAGGCGTTGCTTCTTCCTATATAGAATACCAAGAATTTGTATCGTAAGCAAGGGGGTCATTGCAACCATCGCCACAATTCCAAACGCATCGGTCAATACATTGCCACCCATCGCCTCACAGGCGCCCATTGCAAACGGCAGCAGAAAGGTCGTCGTCATCGGTCCGGAGGCCACGCCGCCGGAGTCGAACGCGATACCGGTGAATATTTTGGGTACCAGAAAGGTCAGCCCCAGTGCGACCGTATAACCCGGCACCAAAATCCAGTAAATCGACAGCCCTGTCAGCACACGCAGCATGGACATGCCTACCGAGCACGCCACGCCGATGGAAAGGCTCAGCATCATAGCGCGCTGGGATACCGCGCCGTTTGTAATCATCTCTACCTGTTTGTTCAGAACATGTACTGCGGGTTCGGCCGTGACTAGAAAATAGCCGATCAGCATGCCAAGCGGCACCAGCAGCCAACTATGTCCCCCGCCGGCGAGCTGTTGTCCCAGGAAATGGCCGGCCGGCATAAAACCGACGTTTACACCAGTCAGAAACAGTGCCAGCCCAACAAAAGTATAAATAAAGCCGACGCCGATTTTCTGTAGCTGCAGCCGGCGGAAACGCCGGAAAACAAGCTGGAATATCGCGCAGAAAATGATAATCGGGAAAAGCGCGGAGCATACCTCTTTAATATACTCCGGCAGATCGTGCAGGAATACCAGCGCTACCTGCTGCGTGTCCTGCACCTCCGGCACTGTGACCGGCGTATAGCTGGGATCGCCGCCGCGATAGAAAATCCCCAGTAGTAGCACGGCCAGAATCGGCCCAATGCTGCACAGCGCAACCAAACCGAAGCTGTCGTCCTGCGCGTCACGGTCACCACGGATGGAGGCCAGGCCGATGCCGAGCGCCATGATGAACGGAACCGTAATCGGGCCGGTCGTCACGCCGCCCGAATCGAACGCCACCGAAACGAATTCGTTGGGGACAAAAATAGAAAGCACGAAAACGCCGATGTAAAACATAATCAACAGATTCGCCAGTCGGATCTTGAACAGGGTACGCAGCATGGCAATCACGAAGAACAGGCCGACGCCAGCCGCTACTGTCCAGATCAGCATGGCATTAGGGATGGATGGTACCTGCTCCGCCAAAACCTGCAGGTCCGGCTCTGCAATCGTGATCAAAATACCAATCAGCAGCGTAATACCGATAACAATCGCCAGATTTTTCGTTTTCGGCAGCTGCGCGCCGATACCTTCGCCCATAGGCGTCATAGAGACATCCGTACCGAGCGAAAAAAAGGCCATTCCAATAATCAAAAGCACCGCACCTGTCAAAAAGAGAGTCAACGTTCCGACAGGCATAGGCGCCACTGTAACGCTAAGCAGTAAAACGATCACTGTAATTGGGAGTACCGAAGACAGCGACTCCATCAATTTTTCTTTCAGGATTTTGTTCATTCACATTCCTCCAGCACCATCTTAATACAATCTTAATATTATCATACCAGAAAAATGCGTTCTGTACCAGCGGTCAGAGCCAATCTTAACAAAAACAAAACGCCAACCCTTAACGGATTGGCGTTTTTATGTGCGCGTTGAGTTATCTTCCCGGGCCGTCGCCAGCCAAGTATTGTCACCGTAAACGAGCTTAACTACTGTGTTCGGAATGGGAACAGGTGTACCCTCGTCACCATTAACACGCACTGTTCAAGATTACACCTTGAAAACTGAACAATAACTATGGCAAACAAAGAGTAAAATCTGAGATTGCCTCTAATATGAGGTCAAGCCCTCGGCCTA